>JBOHHD010000391.1:0-10156 GCA_050700515.1 Pseudonocardiaceae bacterium | reverse complement strand
GGGTGCCAGTGCACCCAACGCCACTCACCAGGTCACGCGATGACCTGCGCAGGCGGTGAGGAGTCGATCAGTGAGGTGGAGCGGCGCTTGGAGATCACGATTGCGGCCACGATGATCGCCGCAGCGCCCAGGGCGACGCCGGTGCTCTGCAGGGTGGAGAAGTCCTCGGCTCCCCGGAAGGCGACGATCGCCGGGGCGATCAGCACCGAGACCAGGTTCATCACCTTGATCAGCGGGTTGATCGCCGGGCCTGCGGTGTCCTTGAACGGGTCGCCGACGGTGTCGCCGATGACCGTCGCGGCGTGCGCTTCGGAGCCCTTGCCGCCGTGGTTGCCGTCCTCGACGAGCTTCTTGGCGTTGTCCCAGGCGCCACCGGAGTTGGCCAGGAAGATCGCCATCAGGGTGCCGGTGACGATCGCGCCGGCCAGGTAACCGGCCAGCGGGCCCACCCCGAGGCCGAAGCCCACCGCCACCGGGGCCAGCACCGCGAGCAGGCCGGGCGTGGCCAGCTCCCGCAACGAGTCCTTGGTGCAGATGTCGACCACCCGGCCGTACTCGGGGCGCACCGAGCCGTCCATGATTCCAGGGTTGTCCCGGAACTGGCGGCGCACCTCGTAGACCACCGCGCCGGCCGCCCGGGCCACGGCGTTGACGGCCAGACCGGAGAACATGAACACCACCGCCGCGCCGATGGCCAGGCCGACCAGCACGTTGGGTACCGAAACGTTGAACGCCTGGTCCAGATCCAAGCTGGCCGCCGCGTCCAGGATGGCGTCGCGATAAGAGCCGAACAACGCGGTCGCGGCGAGCACGGCGGTGGCGATCGCGATGCCCTTGGTGATCGCCTTGGTGGTATTGCCCACGGCGTCGAGTTCGGTGAGGATGCCGACCCCCTCGCCCTCGACGTCACCGGACATCTCGGCGATG
Organism: Pseudonocardiaceae bacterium; assembly: GCA_050700515.1. Classification (GTDB taxonomy): domain Bacteria; phylum Actinomycetota; class Actinomycetes; order Mycobacteriales; family Pseudonocardiaceae. The sequence goes on along the minus strand of JBOHHD010000391.1, from coordinate 9,229 downwards.
CCCTGAGCGTTGTCGCTGACCGGGCCGAAGGTGTCCATCGCGACGATGACCCCGACGGTGGTCAGCAGGCCGGTCCCGGCCAGGGCGACCGCGAACAGCGCCACCGTGACCGATCCGGACAGCAGGAACGCGCCGTAGACCGCGGCGCCGATCACCAGCGCGGTGTAGACGGCTGACTCGAAGCCGATCGAGATGCCGGCCAGGATCACGGTCGCCGCACCGGTCAGTGAGCTCTTGCCGACGTCCTGGACCGGGCGGTGCTCAGTGCCGGTGAAGTAGCCGGTGAGCCACAGGATGACTCCCGCCAGCACGATGCCGATGATCACGGCTGCGGCGGCGATGAGCGCGGGGTTGCCCGCGACACTGGCCACAGCGACGCCGTCGACCTCGGTGAGCTCCCGCAGCTCGCTGAAGGTGTCCGGCAGATAAAGGAACGCCGCGGCGGTGCAGGCCACCGCGGAAATCACCGCGGAAATGTAGAAGGAGCGGTTGATCGCCTGCAGGCCGGGCTCATTCGCCCGGGCTCGGGTGATGTACACCCCGATCACCGCGGTGACCACGCCGATCGCCGGGACGATGAGCGGGAACAGCAGGCCCTCCAGGCCGAACGCCGCGGTGCCCAGGATCAGTGCCGCGACCAGCGTCACCGCGTAGGACTCGAACAGGTCCGCGGCCATGCCCGCGCAGTCACCGACGTTGTCACCGACGTTGTCGGCGATGGTGGCGGCATTGCGCGGGTCGTCCTCGGGAATGCCCGCCTCGACCTTGCCGACCAGGTCCCCCCCGACGTCGGCGGCTTTGGTGAAGATTCCGCCACCGACCCGCATGAACATCGCGAGCAACGCGGCGCCGAAACCGAAGCCCTCCAGCACGCGGGGCGCCTGGCCCGCATAGACCAGCACCACCAACGCGGCCCCGAACAGCCCGAGACCGACGGTGGCCATGCCCACCACTCCACCGGTGCGAAACGCGATCCGCTTCGCCTTCTCCCGGCCACTGACCTCGTTGGACGCCGCGGCGACCCGAATGTTGGCCTGGGTGGACAGCCGCATACCCATGTAGCCGATCGACGCCGAGAACAGCGCACCCACGAGGAAGAAGATCGAGCGACCGATCCGCTCGCCGGTATCCGCGGCGGGCAGCATGAACAGCAGCAAGAAGACGATCGCGGCGAACACGGAGAGCGTCTTGAATTGCCGGTTCAGGTAGGCCGAGGCACCTTCCTGGATCGCAAGGCCGATCTCCTGCATCTTCGGGGTGCCCCGATCAGCGGCCAGCACCTCCCGGCGCAGTACCGCACCAACGACCAGAGCGGCGAGAGCGACTAAACCGACCACACCGACGATGGTGTAGTCGCCCCCAGCCAGCTCGAGACCCTCGCCGTAGGCGAGGATAGACCCGGACATCCTTCCTCCTGATTCCCTGCATACGCACCCCGCCCGCGAGACCATCATGGCGCTGGTGCCGGTGGATCAACCCTGCCGCCCGATGACGGACGGCGTCACGGCGGGTGAGTCTATGGGGTGACCACCACGTTCACGTCCTCTGGTGTCCAACTGCACCGGGATAATCGATCCAGGCATTTCCCGGAGGTCGGGCGAACAACCGACAGTGGAAGGAGCACGGCAGGCAGTGCACGGTAGTACCGGGCAGGCCCGGCTGCGGCGACTGCTCGCCGGCACCTGCGCAGGCGAGTCACCGTTGCGGCACGCCGTAACCATGCCCGCTCGGCAGGCGAGCACGACCGACTGGCCGGGCTGGGTGCCTGAACAGCTCCGCGAAAGGCTGCGCGCGACCGGGGTATCGGTGCCCTGGACCCACCAGGTGGCCGCCGCGAACCTCGCGCATCGGGGTCGGCATGTGGTGATCGCCACCGGTACCGCATCGGGTAAGTCGCTGGCCTACCAGCTGCCGGTGCTCACCCACCTGCTGGACGAGCCCCGCGCCACCGCGCTGTACCTCTCCCCCACCAAGGCGCTGGGCGCCGATCAGGTTCGAGCGGTGACCGCGCTGGATCTGGACGGAGTGCGCGCGGGCAGCTACGACGGTGACACCCCGCTGGCGCAGCGGGACTGGACCCGGGCGCACGCCAGGTGGGTGTTCACCAACCCGGACATGCTCCATCACGGCCTGCTCGCCCGGCACGGCCGCTGGACGCGCTTCCTGCGGCAGCTGAGCTTCGTCGTGATCGACGAGTGCCACACCTACCGGGGCGTCTTCGGCTCCCATGTCGCGCTGCTGCTGCGCCGGCTGCGGCGGGTGGCCGCCCACTACGGCGCCCACCCGGTGTTCGTGCTGGCCTCGGCCACGGTCGCGGACCCGGCGGCGTCCGCTTCCCGGCTGACCGGGGTGGACCTGACGGCCGTCACCGAGGACGGTTCACCCCGGGGTGAGCGCACCGTGGCGTTGTGGGAGCCGCCGCTGCTGGATGAGCACTCCGGCGAGAACGGGGCGCCGATCCGCCGATCCGCGGGGGCGGAGGCCGCTCGGCTGCTGGCCGACCTGGTGGCCGATGGCGCCCGCACGCTGGTGTTCGTCCGGTCCCGGCGCGGTGCGGAGCTGACGGCGCTGAGGGCTGCCCGGGCACTGTCGGAGCTGGGCGACCTGGCCTCGCGCGTTGCTGCCTACCGGGGGGGCTACCTCCCGGAGGAGCGCCGGGCGCTGGAGGCCGCGCTGGACTCCGGGGAGCTGCTGGGAGTCGCTGCCACCAACGCACTGGAGCTGGGGGTGGACATCGCCGGACTCGACGCCGTGGTGCTGGCGGGCTACCCCGGCACCCGGGCGTCGTTCTGGCAGCAGGCCGGACGAGCCGGGCGAGCCGGGGCGGGCGCCCTGGTGGTGTTCGTCGCCCGGGACGACCCGCTGGACACCTACCTGGTGCACCACGGCGCGGCCCTGCTCGGCGCGGCGGTCGAGGCAACCGTGCTGGACCCGGCGAACCCTTACGTGCTGCGCCCGCAGCTGGCCTGCGCAGCCGCCGAGTTGCCGCTGACCGAAGCCTGCCTGGACGAGCTGGGCGGCGAGCAGGCCCGGGCGGTGGTCGCCGATCTGGTCGCCGAACGGCTGTTGCGTCGTCGGCCCGGCGGCTGGTATTGGAGCACCCCCCGGCAACGCCCGCATCCCGAGGTCGATATCCGCGGCTGCGGCGGGACGCCGGTAGCGGTGGTGGAATCGGCCACCGGCCGGCTGCTCGGCACGGTCGACACCGGATCGGCCTGCGGGACGGTGCACCCCGGGGCGGTGTACCTGCACCGGGGGGATTCGTTCGTCGTCGACGAACTGGACCTGGCAGCCGGGATCGCGCTGGTGCACGCCGAGGAACCGGAGTGGCACACCAGCGCCCGAGTCAGCACGGACATCAGCGTGGTATCGGTGCTGGAACAGCACCGCCGGGGTGGGGTATCCGTGGCGCTGGGCGAGGTGGAGGTGACCGCGCAAGTGGTCGGCTACCTGCGGCGACTGTCCTCAGGGCAGGTGCTCGATGCGGTGGGGTTGGATCTGCCGCCGTCCACGCTGTGCACCAGGGCGGTCTGGTACACGATTTCCGAAGAGTTGCTCACGACCACCGGGCTGGCCACGGCCGCGTGGCCGGGAGCGCTACACGCCGCCGAGCACGCCGCGATCGGCATGCTGCCGCTGGTGGCCACCTGCGACCGGTGGGATGTCGGCGGTGTCTCCACCGCTCTGCATGCGGACACCGGCGAACCGACGGTGTTCGTGCACGACGGGCACCCCGGTGGGGCCGGGTTCGCCGACCGGGGTCATGCCGCCCTACGACCGTGGCTGACGGCGACCAGGGACGCGATCGCCGCCTGCGATTGCCAGGACGGCTGCCCATCGTGCGTGCAGTCAGCGAAGTGCGGTAACGGCAACGAGCCACTGCACAAGGCGGGAGCGCTCGTGGTGCTGGATACGGTCCTCACCTCCCTACCTACTGACCCAGTGCCCGCCGGACCCCCAGCCGCTGGCGCCCATCAGGTCAGGCCCTCAGCGGCGGACCGCTAGCTGGCGCGCGCCATCGATCGCGGCGAGTACCGCGTCGGTGACCTCATCCAGCCGTGGAAGCTGCCAGCCGCACATGGCGGGCTTGACCCGCCAATGCACGACACCGGGCAGGCAGGGTGACGGCGGAAGGGGTACCCAGTCACCCTCGGCATGGAGCTCGACGTCGGGGTGATCGTCGAGCTCGTGGTGCAGCACGCCGCCACCGAGCACGGGCAACAGCCACCGTCCGGTCGGCGTGGCGGCGATGGGCACCGGGACGCCGGCGACCCGCAGTCCGATCGCGGTGGCCCGTCCCAGCTCGGCCGGCAGCTCCAGGGCGTCCAGACCCATGCCGGTGGCGAGCAGCACACTGAAGGGATGGCCGGACCACAGCTCAGCGACACGTTCGGGGCCGCAACCCGCCAGCCGTGCCCACTCCGCGTGTACCGGAACGGAACCGTGCTGTCCGGCAGTGTCCCGCAGGGCGGGGGGCATACCGACCCAGTTCGCTCCCCGCGGATAGCTGCCGGGTACCACAGGCCAGCCGTGGCAAGCAAAACCGATTGCCTCCGCCCGTAGCTCGGTGCGAAAGGCGTCTCTCCAGGTGTCCGTCCAGTCCATGTCGTTCTCCATCGCCGTGACTGTTCCCACATCACTAAACGCCCTGGGGCCGCCCAGGTATCACTAATTCATTACATCGTCGCTGGTCGGCGGCTCTGAAGCGTCGAACGTGTACATCACCCCCCGGATCGGGTGTCATCATCCGGCCGTTGGCTGCTATTCATCGCACGCTCGTCGCGATCCTCGACCGTTCGTCGCGAGAACACCGGACGTGCGGCTGATCGGAGTTCGTTGGCATCGGCCTACTCCTGCCCGACCGGCCCTGCCCGGGCCCGGCCCGTGGCCTCAGCCAGCCCACCCGCCGGGCCACCGGGGCGAGCTGCCACCTCAACCAGCACGTCCCAGCCCCGGACCCGGCAGGACGCCAGCCGTACGCCCATCCGATCGGTCACCCGCCGGGCCTGCGCACAGACGTACTGCTCGCCGATGACGACGCTGCCCGCCCCGGCCAGTGCCGCCAGATCGGCCGCCGACTCCGCCTGGTGGCGGGCGACGAGCACCCCACCCAAGCGCAAGCCGAAGACGGTCACGCTCATCAGCACCGCGATGGCACCGACCGCCCACACCGTGGCCGCACCACGGTCGGGTTCGATGCCGGCCGTCACGGCGTGAGTCCCGGCTCGAGCACGGCCACCGCCCGGGCACCGATCTCAATCCCCGGCAACAACCCGGCCAGCGGATCCGCCGAGACCTGCGCTGTCACCTCATCGCCGTGCACGCTCACCTGCACTACCGCTCCCTGCGGTGCCAACCGTCGGGCCAGGTCCTCCCCACGGGGCTGCTCTCCCCGAGCGGTCAACCGGGCCGCCTCCCGGGCAGCGTCGACACATCGCAGCTGCGCAGCGACCGCCGACACCCCGGCGAGCATGAAGGCGAGCACGACGACCAACGAGCACAACGCGAGCGCCGCCTCCACCGTGACCGTGCCCCGGTCGTCACCCGGGCCGACCGCAACCATGCCGTCGCCCGGGCCGACCGACACCATCAGAAATTCACCGACAACGCCCGCTGCACCAGCGCGTCGAGCGCACCGACCACCGAGCCTCCCGTGACCACCGAGTAGAGCACCGCAGCAAAGGCTGCAGCGGCAACCGTGCCGATCGCGTACTCGACAGTGCTCATACCGGCCTCACCACGAACCGCACGTCCCAGCCACTCCCGACCCCGCCGCTGTCGTTCCAGCCACTGTCGTCCCAACCACTCCCGACCCCGCCACTCATGCCTCAGCCGAGCGGCCGCTGATCGTAAAGTCGCTCGCTTCCTTTTGATCACCATGATGAATTCTTCACTTTCTGTATTGAGAACTTCACTGCCTGTCCGGTGAACTTCTTGGTCCGGGAAAACGACGATGTCTTCTGATGAATCGCTGGCCTCACCGCCTCACCATTGCTGCACCAGGCCCGTCGCGAGCCCGATTACCACCGGCACGACCCCGATAGCGAGAAATGCGGGCAGGAAGCACAGTCCCAGCGGCCCGGCGATGAACACCGCGGCGCGCTGTGCCCGGGTCTCAGCCTGTTCGCGGGCCGCCGCCCGCTCCGCGACGGCCAGCCGGACGAGGGACTCGGCCAGCGCTATGCCGCTGCGGCCGCTGCGCCGGGCGACCCTGGCCAGACGGGCCGTGCAAGGACAATCCAGCGCGGGCCGCCAAGCCTGCTCCGGGTCGGCGCCCAGAGCGAGCAGTTCCGCTGCCCGGCGCAGCGCGGGGCCCGCGGGAGCATCGAGACCCTCGGCCACCGCCAGCACGGCGAGCGGTACGGGCATCCCGGCCCGCAGGCATGCGGCGAGCAGGTCCCACCCCCCGGCCAACGCCAACTGATCGCCATCACCCTCGGATGAAGAGCCGAGAACGGCGAGCCGACCGAGCCCCCTCGGACCTGCCTCGACCCGACCTGCTCGGGCAGGGTCCTCGGGCTTGCGCACTCTCGACCGCGGTCCCGCCGCCCCGGGTGTCACCAGCAGGGCGGCCGCCATCAGCAGCATCGACAATGCGGCCGAGGTCATGCTGGCACCACCCTGGACACCAGCCGCGCACTCCAGAGCACCCCCGTACAGGCCAGCCCGGTGCCGATCACGAGAAGTGCCTGCCCCGCCCCGGTGTGGCCGAGAACCCGCAGCGGTGCGGCGCCCACCGCCTGGCCCAGCGCCAGTCCCAGCAGGGGCAGCCCGGCCAGCACCGCAGCGGTCGCCCGGGGACCGGCGAGCCGGGCCGCCAGCTCGGCGGCGAAGCGCACCCGATGGTCGGTGTCCGCGCGGACCGCGTCGAGCAGGTCGGCCAGCGGTATGCCGTGTCGGTCGGCGAGCGACCATGCATCGGCGAGTCTGCGCAGCCACGGGCGCAGCTGCTGGGGGCCCGTGCCGCGCAGCACTGCGGGAACATCGCCGCCGAGGCGGGCCGCCGCGACGGCTGCGGTCAGTACCCGGCCGGTATCAGGGTGCCCATCGACAGCTGCCGCCATGGCCGCATCGCCAATGTGTGTCCCGGCGCGCAACTCCGCCACCAGCACGCCGAGCGCGTCGGACAGTCCAGCAGCTGCCATCGTCTCGACCCGGCGCGCCCGGCCGGCCCGCCAGCGCAGAGTGGTGGTGCCGATCACCAGCGCCGCGGCCAGCCCGCCAGCCGGACCGGCCAGCAGCACGCCGAACCCGGTGGCGGGCACCACCAACAGCACAGCCCAGCGCACCCAGAATTGACCGGCCCAGCAACGGCGGGCCGACTCCTCGTCCGGCGCCACCGGTTGGTTGCGCAGCCGCCCCAGCCGCCCTCGGCCGGTACCGGACGGCCAGCACAGTACGGCGGCCGCCAGCACGGCGACCGCGATACTCAGCACGTCGCACCTGCCCTGCCGGTGTCGAGCACCTCGCGCAGACGCTGACCGCCTGGGCCCCAGCACCCGTCCTGCCAAGCGGGAACAACTCGGACCAGGTCGCCGTCGCGCTGCAGCACACCCACCGCCGCAAGACCACGGGTTCCGCCCCGCCGGACCACGTGCAGCACCACGTGCACCGCGGCGGCGAGTTGGCTGTGCAGCGCTGGACGGGACATACCCCCCAGCGCAGCCAGGGCCTCCAGCCGCGCGGGCACCTCGGTCAGGGAATTCGCGTGCAGGGTTCCCGCACCCCCTTCGTGCCCGGTGTTCAGCGCCGCAAGCAACTCGCACACCTCTGCGCCGCGCACCTCACCGACCACCAGGCGATCCGGGCGCATCCGTAGCGCCTGGCGCACCAGGTCGCGCAGCGTCACCTCACCCGCACCCTCGACGTTGGGTTGCCGCGCTGCCAACCGGACGATATGGGGGTGGGCCGGCTCGAGTTCGGGAGCTTCCTCCACGCACACAATCCGCTCTCCGGCGGGCACGCAGCCGAGTAGCGCGGCCAATAAAGTGGTCTTTCCACTCCCCGTGCCGCCGACGATGAGGAAGGCCCGGCGGGCCGCGACGACGGCGCGGAGCAGCCGGCCCGCCTGCGGCGACACGCTGCCCGCCTCCTGTAACGCAGCCAGCCCGTGCAGTGTGGGCCGCAGGACCCGCAGCGAAATACACGTGCCGTCCGTCGCGACGGGCGGCAGCACCGCATGAAGCCGGACGCCGCTGGGCAGCCGCGCATCAACGTAGGGTGAGGCATCATCCAGGCGCCGCCCCGCAGCCAGCGCCAGCCGCTGAGCCAGCCTGCGCACCGCCTCCTCGTCCGCAAACCGCACCCCGGTGCGACGGAGCTCACCGCCCTGCTCGACCCATACCTGGTCTGGCCCGGCTACCAGCACGTAGGTGGTGGCCTGATCGGTCAGCAGGGGTTCCAGCGGACCGGCGCCGACGAACTCGGATTGCAGCTCGCGCAATGCGGAGAGCACTTGCAGATCAGCCAGGACCCCGCCGGCCTCAGCGCGCACCGCGGCCGCCACCGCACCGGGGGACACGATGCCCCGCGATCCCGTGGCGCTGTCCACGGCCAGTCGCTGGCGCACCCGGTCGACCAGCGGCGCCCCGGTCTGCGGCCCGAGCGCGCTCATGCCGCCCCACCCAGCGCCACTCGACCCGCCCCCACTCGACCCGGCGCCACCCCAGCTGCCGCCACCCCTGCCAGCGCCGGCCCTGCCAGCGCCGGCCCACCCAGGGCCGTGCGGCTCAGGGACGGACCACAACCATCGAGCGCGACCACGACCTGGCGGGCGGCGGTGGCAAGCGGTCCCCGGGTACGCCCGGGCACTGCACCGCGATCCAGCGCACCCGCCAGTCCGGGTTGAGGCCGCATGGCGGCGAGCAAGGGAAGATCCAGCGCCCGGCTGACGTCGTGAGGCGTGAGACCGCCGGGCGCGGGTCCGCGCACCACCAACTGAAGCGCGATCCCATGACGCTGCACGCGCGCCGCCACCGGCGCTGCCGCCGCACATGCCCGAACCTCCGCCGGGACCACCAGGACCGCCAGGTCCGCGCTCTCCAGCGCGGCGGTCCCCGGCTCGCAGGGATACCGGGGAACATCGCAGACCACAGTCTGTCCGGCGCGCCGTCCAGCACCGCAGACCGTACGCACCGCCACCCCGTCAGGCCCGGGACCGTCGCGATCACAGGACAGCACCGTCAGCCCGCGCCGATCCCCGAGCCTGGGAGCGGGCAGCGCCGCACAC
>JBOHHD010000390.1:0-3265 GCA_050700515.1 Pseudonocardiaceae bacterium | reverse complement strand
TCAGCCCGGATCCACCGGTCTGTTGTGTGGGGTTTGCGGGGTATGAGGACGCGGGTGCTGTTTGACCTGGGACGATGGATCTTGTCAAGGGATCTGTCGTCGAGGTCGAGGGAGCACCCGCGAGATGCAATCGTCTCATGCTGCGGCCGGGGTGGATGTCGCGTTTGATGATCCGAATCTGATCGTTGATGCGGGTCTGGTGCCGGTGGTCGCGTTGGCTGAGCAGGTCGGCCTGCCCGGGTTGGTCGAGGAGCACGTCACGATCACTGGTGCGGCCAACAGCGCGGGGGCGAATCCGGGTGCGAAGGTGATGTCCCTGCTGGCTGGGATGGTCGCTGGTGCGGACTCGATCGAGGACGTCGACCGGCTGCGGCACGCCGGCAACACGGTGGTGTTCGATGAGATCCGCGCTCCCTCGACGCTGGGGAGTTTCCTGCGCGCGTTTACCCACGGGCACGTGCAGCAGTTGAATGCTGTGCTGCGGCAGACGCTGATTCGGCTCACTGAGCGGGCACCGCTGCTACCCGGCGCGGACGAGGTGGTGTTCGTCGACTTGGACTCCACCCACCGGCAGGTGTACGGGTATGCCAAGCAAGGTGCGGCGGTTGGGCGGTTGAAGGGCAAGAAGACCCTGCACCCGCTGATCGCCACCGCCTCGACCCCGATCGCCCGGCCGGTGGTGGTCGCGATCCGGATGCGCCGGGGCAAGGCCGCCGAGGTGCGCGGAGCGGCCCGGTTCCTGGCCGAAGCGTTGACCACGGTACGAGCCATCGCCCCCAGGGCACGGATCCGTCGTGCGTGCCGACGCGAAGTTCTACACCGCCGACGTTGCCGCGACCGCGGCCCGCTACGACGCGGCCGTGTCGGTGACGACCGGTTCCAACCCCTCGGTGAACGCCGCCCTCGCCCAGATCCCCGAGACCGCGTGGACCGCGATTCATTACCCGGACGCGTTCGTCGACACCGAGACTGGAGAGTTGGTCTCTGACGCCGAGGTCGTCGAGATCGGCTACACCGCGTTCACGTCCCGACCGAAGAATCTGCAGGTGACCGGGCGGTTGATCGTGCGGCGGGTCAAACGCCTCAACCCGCACAACGCTGCCGGGCAGCCGGGACTGTTCGACGTCTGGCGTCACCACGCCGTCTTCGTCACCAGCCGGTTCGAGATGCTGCAGGCCGAAACCCAGCACCGCGGCCACGCGATCATCGAGCAGGTCATCGCCGACGCCGCGGGCAGCGCTCTGGCTCACCTACCGTCCGGGATCTTCACCGCCAACGCGGCCTGGGCCGTGCTGTGGGCGATCGCGCACAACCTCACCCGGGCCGCCGCAGTCCTGGCCGGGGCGTTCCACGCCCGCGCAACCACCGCCACCATCCGCGCCCACCTGATCAACGTCCCTGCCCGGCTGGCCCGCTCAGCTCGACGCCTGACCCTGCACCTACCCGAGCACTGGCCCTGGCAACCAGCCTGGGAAAACCTGCACACCGCGATCCACCGCCCCCCGCGGCACCGCACCGCCTGACCTGACCACCTCGCCCAGCACAGAGCCCGACCGGAGAACACCGTGGAAAAGCCGGACAGACCGGCAGCCCTCGCACGCCCGGACACCGACCACCAACGAACGAAGATCCACAAGCAAACCGAAAACGATCACTCAAGCCCCGTCGGTGGATTCGGGGTCAGTGTGTCGATAAAGCGACTTCTTATCGGGAACACGCATCCATTCCCCCGGACCGTCGAAAAAGCAGGGGCCGGAGGTTTCCCCGGTCTTGTTTCAATGCCTTGTTTCAATACGGAACGGCGGATCTCACACGCCGCCGGTGACGCACGCGGAGGCACAGGTCGGATCGCACCCGTCATTGGTCCCGTCGTTGCAGGCGGCGAGCGGATGGCCAGGGGGGACATCGATGATGACCCGCAGGTCGAGGTTGAAAGCGTCCTCGACCTCGACGGGGCACTCGGTTGTGAGCATGGTTCCCTTTCCTTTACTTGCCGGACAGTTCCTATTCCGCCCCGACCGTGAAGCCAAGGCAAACTTTTGCATGATCACGCCGTCAGGCGACGGACCGCTCGCGCATCACGTCCGGAGACACCACGTTGCTCGGTATCTCGGACGCGGTCCCCGTCTGCACCCGCCACGTCGCGCCTTGAGCCATTTCGATCACTCTCCATACTCGGCGGGTACGTGCGTCTTCCCCTTCTGACCTGGTGATCAGGTTGTGGTGTCGGATTCCAGCTCGGGTGGGGTGGGGGCGGGGTGGGTGATGAAGCCGGCGAGGTCCTCGCGCAGGGTGGTCAGGGTGGGGGAGGTGAAGTCGGTGCGCTGGGTGAGCAGGGTGTGCAGGGAGCGGGCCCGACCGATGATCGGGACGGTGCGGTACTCGGCGCCGGTGGCGTGCAGGATCGGGGCGAGGTGCTCGCCGACCGCCGCCAGGTCTCCTTTGCCCAGGTAGGCGTGCGCGAGGATGAATCGGGCGCCAGCGATGTAGGTAGGTCTGGGCTGGGCCTCGGCGCTGTACAAGTCCAGGGCGGTGCGCGCCCAGTCCACGGCGGCATCCAGATGCTCGGCGCCGCCGAGGGCGTAGTGGGCGTCAGCGGCGTTCTTGGCAGCCCAGGCAGGATCGCAGCCGAGCACGCCGGGTTCGTCGGGGGTGCGCTCGGTAGGGGCGGTCTCGGCCAGGGCCAGGGTACGGGTGACCTCGTCGGGCCGGTCGCGGGCGGCGTTGATGACAGCTCCCCGGGTGATCCGTAGCAAGGTGGTACCACTGGTGGCGTCGGGTAGGGCGGTATTTATGAGTTCGGCGGCCTCGTCGTAGCGTCCGGCCCAGTAGGCGATATTGGACTGCACGAAGCGGATAAAGACCCTGATCGGGGTGTAGCCGGACATCTCGACACAGTGCAGGGCGGTGCGGGCGTGGGTGTTGGCGGCGTGGGGGTGGCCCAGGTCGAAGGTGACCATGGCGAGCATGGCGCTGATCTGGCTGGCGATCTTGTACAGGGCCGTGGTGTGGCGGGGGTGCTGCTGTCCGGCGATGAGGCGGAACACGTCGTCGCGGGCGCCGACCAGCCGGGCATAGGTGAGGGCGGGGGGGTCGATCTGCTCGCCTCGGGCGAGGTCGGCGACATCGGCGGTCATCTGTTCCAGGTCGGTGTCGTCGACGTTGGTGGTGGCGCTCCAGCGGCGGAACTGGGCGGATTCCTCGGCTGTCATCCTGACCTCCTCGCGGACCGGCACCCCCCGGGCGTCGCAGCGCACCAGGCGCC
>JBOHHD010000389.1:0-3262 GCA_050700515.1 Pseudonocardiaceae bacterium | reverse complement strand
CGGCGGCGGCGAAGTCACCGGCGGCGAGCCTGATCCGGGCGCGGGCCAGCAGCGCGTGACCGACCCTGCTGGGCAACTCGCCCCCAGCGCAACAAGCCTGCGCCAGCTCCGCCCATCTGTCGGCGGCGGTGAGGTCGTCCTGGGCCAGCGCCGCGACGACCAGCGTCTCGATGAAGATGGGGCGGTGTAGCACGTCGAGGCGGGGCAGATCAGGACCGCCGCAGGCGTCGACCATCCGCTCCACGCAGCGAATCGGCTCCCCGGAGAGCAGATGCGCGATACCGAGCACGCAACCGGCCGCCGCCGACCACCAGTCACCGTCATGACCCGCGGTCTGGACCGCCTGCTCACCGGCGCGCAGTCCGGCCTCGATGTCGCCGAGCTGGACCGCGACCAGGCCCTGCAGCGTGAAGGCCATGGAACTCAGCTCGTCACTGGCAGCCAGCCGGGCCGCCTCGACACCGTCGGCCGCGCATTCGGCCGCCCCCTCCAGCTGCCCCAGCCCCTGCAGTGCATATGCCTTGCCGACCAGCAGATACGTGTGCAGATGACTCTGCCCGGCGCTGCCCCCGACGTCGAGGCCGCGGTCGAAGTGCCGCAGCGCACTGTGATGACGTTCGAGAAGGGTCTCCGACCAACCCAACCAGACTGTGGCGTCCAGCCGGGAAGCGAGTTCGCCAGTGGTGAGCCCATCGACCAGCAGCGCCGCCGAAACCACCTGGTCGCTGGCTTGCGCGACGTTGCCCGCCGCGTATTGTCCCAGTGCACTCAGACTGGTCGCAACCGCTTCCAGTGCCCGGTCAGCATGGCGTCGGGCCAGTTCGGCCGCCTCCTGGGTCAGGATGAGATCGATGGTGAACTCTCCCGCCAGCAAGCCACCTGAAGCCAGCTCCAGTTTGAGGGCAGCGACGTGGCGATCATCCAGCCGGGAAAGGTCGCTCAGCTCCCGCAGCAGCAACGCTCGGGCTTCGGCGTGTCGCCCCAGGAGCCGCTCGACCATCGCGCAGAAGGCGACGGTCGAAGCTCGACTGGCCGACGGCTCGTCGGACATCCGCAGGAGAACCTCGTGCAGGATGCCGCGCGCCGCCGGCAACTGCCCGGCCAGACCCAGAGCGCGGGCCAGCGCCCGCAAGAGTTCGTCCCGGCGCTGCGTCACCTCTGATGGGGCCGCGGTTTGCTGCGGCGCATCTTCCGGAAGAAGCCCGAGAGCGGCCTTGAGCCAACGCGCCGACGTGGCAGGCGCCACCGGCATGGCCTCCTGCGCCGCGCCGACAAGCAGGGTGATCGACGCGTCCTCACCGCTGCGCGCCGACCTGGCGACGTGAGCGGCGCGGGCCATGGGCGACGCGCCGGCCCGGCCCAGCGCTGCCGCGGCGCGGGCGTGCGCCTCCACGCGCCAACCGGCCCCCGAGGAGTGATAGGCCATATGGCGAACCAGCGGATGGCGGTAGTGCAATCGCCGGGACTCGCCGATCGGACGCATCAGATCGCGGCCGGCCAGCTCGTCCAGCCCACCCAGCACCGCCGACTCAGGGAGCTGGGCCACGTCAGCCACCACCGCCGGATCGAACGAGGGATCGCCTACGACGGCGGCCGCCCGGGCGACGAGCTGTCCCCGCGCCGAGACCGCGTCGAGCTCAGCGCGCAACGCGGCATACGCCAATGGGGGTAGATTTTCTTCTTGCGCGATATCGGCATCGACCGCCAACCCGGGCGCACCGGCCGTACGGACCAGTGCATCAAGATAGAAGGGATTACCACTGCTCTCCTGATGCAGCGCGCGGCACCGAGCCGGACTCACCGACGCCCCGAGCATTTCCCTGATATCGGCCAACGTCAGCGGACCCAAATCGAGCCGCTCCACCCGGTCGTCATTCTCCGCCACCCGGGCCAAGGCCGTGGTCAACCGAGCCGAAATCTGGCGTGGGCGGTAGGACAGAACCAGGAGCATCGGCGCACGGGGAGGGTGACGCAGCAGATACTCGATCAACTCCAGGGACGCTTCATCCGCCCAGTGCAGGTCGTCGAGAATCAGGACTACTCCGCCGGAGTAGGCAATGTGCTGTAGCAACATCCGCATAACGCGGTGCAGCCGGTACCGGGGGGCCTCATGGTCCGAGCGCTTCGGCCCCCACGTCACCAGTGCGGGGAAGACGGCGGCGAGCAAGGCGAGTGAGTCCGATCCCAGCTGCTCGGCCAAGAGGGGCTCGATCCCCATCAAGTGGTCATCAAGCGCGTCGACGAACGGCCCCAGTGGGACACCGCGCTCGAATTCGGCCGCTTGACCGCCGAGGACCAACTGCCCGTGCGCACGTGCCCGGGTGGACAGCTCGGCCAGCAGGCGAGTTTTACCCATCCCTGGCTCGCCGGTGACCTCGAGGATTCGCATCAGATCAGCAGCTTGCCCTTGGACATCCAGCTGGTCGACCAGGTGCTCCAGCCTGGCCAACTCGGCTTGTCGCCCGACCAGCCGACCAATCATTCCCTGCACCGAGAACCTCTCTTGGATCTCCGTGTCACTACCGTTTCCCCTGCGGCAGAACCACGGCGAACGGTCCCCGTGTTCGCTCGATCGTCTCCGGCGGAGCCTCATTACCGGTTCTTCACATAATCAGACAGATACTAACCATCTGGCCCCCTTGCTACCGGCAGCTCACCGACTTCGGAGGCGAGCGGCTAGGAGGGCTGGGACTGCGGTAGAGGTGGAGTGTCGTCGCCGTCGATCATCTCCACACTGCGCAGGAGATCGACGCTGCCCGCGAGGCTTCCGGTGCGCTCATCGCTTGCGGCGCGATCGTCGCTCCCCATGAGCAGGACTTGGGCCACCAGATCCGGATTGTCACTCATCGGCACATGCCCACAGCCGGGCAGGCGCAGCAGCCGGGCGTGCGGGATGAGCCGGTTGATCAACTGTGCACGGGGTCTGCGCAGGATCCGGTCGCGGGTACCCCAGGCGATCGTCACCGGTACGTCGATGCGCCCGGTGAACATGATCGTCCGGCCTACGGCCAGTGTCGGGAGGAAGGCGACCGCCTTGACCAACGCGTGATAGTCCGCCAGCACCACGCTCGGCTCCAGCAAGCCCGGGCGGGCGACAATGATGCCGGTCAGCAAGCGGCGGCCGGCGGCCGTCCGGGACAGCCGCGCCGCGCGCAACGGGCTGAGCCGCCGGGCGGTGCGGTGCACGGCCCGCACCACGGCCAGCGCCCGACGGCGCTCCGCCGGCGTCCACAGCCCCGCCGGTGACAGCGCTGTGGCGCTG
>JBOHHD010000388.1:0-4343 GCA_050700515.1 Pseudonocardiaceae bacterium | reverse complement strand
GCCTTGGCCTGCAGCACTGCCAGTTCGCGGCAACCCTCCAGCGCCATGTCCAGCATTTGATCCAAAGTGGACCGTGCGAAGGTGGCGCCTTCGCCGGTACCTTGCAGCTCCACCAACGTCCCGGTGTCGGTCGCCACCACGTTCATGTCGACCTCGGCACGGGAGTCTTCCTCGTAGGGCAGATCCAGCCGGACCCGGCCGTCCACCACGCCGACACTGACCGCCGCGACCGAGCAGGACAACGGCTGAGGGTCGGACAGCCGACCGGCCGCTCGCAGCCAGGTCACCGCATCGGCCAGCGCGATGTAGGCGCCGGTGATCGACGCCGTGCGGGTGCCGCCATCGGCCTGGATGACGTCACAGTCCAACGACACGGTGTTCTCGCCCAGGGCGGCCAAGTCGATGCTGGTCCGCAACGCCCGCCCGATCAGCCTGCTGATCTCGTGAGTGCGTCCGCCGAGGCGGCCCTTGACCGATTCCCGGTCACTACGGGTATGCGTCGACGAAGGCAACATCGCGTACTCGGCGGTGAGCCAACCCAGCCCCGAACCCCTGCGCCAGCGCGGCACTCCCTCCACCACGCTGGCCGCGCACAGTACCCGGGTCTGACCGAATTCGATCAACACCGATCCCGCGGGCCACTGCTGGTAGCCCCGCGTGATACGCACCTCGCGCAGGTCGCCGTCGTTCCTGCCGTCCACTCGTGCCACACGACTGAGCCTACCCAGCTCCGATCTCGTAGTCCGCACCGGCGCGGACCAGTTCGACAGGTCCGTTGAAGACGGCACCGGCCTCGGCGCGCATCTGCTCGGCATCGGTCCACGGCGGCACATGGGTGATCAGCAGGCGGCCGACCCCCGCCTCGGCGGCGATCTGCCCGGCCTCCCGCCCGGAGAGGTGGATCCCAGGGGGGTTGTTCGCCTGGTCGGGCCAGGACGCCTCGGCAAGCAGCACGTCGGCACCGCCGGCCAGCTCGACGAGCGCCCGGCAGGGTCCGGTATCACCGGAGTAGACCAGCACGGCGTCCGCCTGGCTGACCCGCACGGCGTATGCCTCGCAGGGATGATCGACCAACGCAGCGCGTAGCTCAAGTGTGCCGATCCGGACCGGATCCGGGCCTGAGACGCAGAACGGGCGAAAGTCGTAGACATCCGACAGGTCGGTCTCGGCGCGTTCAGCGGCGCTGGTGGCGTAGGCGGCTGCCAATCGATCGGCGAGTACCGAGGGCCCGTGCAGCGCCAGCCGATGCCCGGATGGACGCTGCGGGTGATAACGCCGGTACACCGTCAGCGCCGAGACGTCCGCGCAGTGGTCGGGGTGCAGGTGGGACAGGATCAGTGCGTCGAGGCCGAAGGGATCGACGTAACGCTGCAAGGCACCCAGAGTGCCGTTGCCGAGGTCGAGCACCACGGTGGTGGCCCCTGCTCGAATCAGATACCCGGAGGCGGGGGACTCAGGGCCGGGAACGCTACCGGAGCAACCCAACACGGTGAGTAGCATCGGCCCCCCTGTCAGTCCCGGAGGTGGGCCAAGGGCGCCGTCAGCGCTGGACCGAGGAATCGACGAGCCACTCGGGCGAACAACTGGGGATCGCCGGTGGCGGTGAACCGGTGCTCGGGCTCGTCGGTTCCGGTGCGCACCAAGTCGGCGTCGGTCAGTACGCGAAGCACATCTTTGGCGGTCTCCTCCGCACTGGATACCAAGGTCACCCCATCTCCCATGACGATCTGCAAGACACCGGTGAGCAGCGGATAGTGGGTGCAGCCGAGGACAACGGTATCCACCTGGGCCCGCTGCAGCGGCTCCAGGTAGGACTGCGCCAGACCGAGCATCTGCCGCCCCGACGTGGTGCCACGCTCCACGAAGTCCACGAACCGGGGGCAGGCCACCCCGGTCACCTCGATGTGCGGGGCGGCGGCGAAGGCGTCCTGGTAAGCGCGGGACAGAATCGTCGCCCGGGTGCCGATCACGCCGACCCGGCCGGATCGCGTGATCGCCGCGGCGCGGCGCACCGCCGGGCGCACCACCTCCACCACCGGAATCGGATAGCGTTCCCTGGCATCGGCCAAGCAGGCCGCCGAAGCGGTATTACAAGCGATCACCAGCAGCTTCACCCCGGCGTCCACCAGCTCGTCGGCCACTGCCAGCGCGTGGCGGCGGATTTGGGCGATGGACAGCGAACCGTAGGGACCGTGCGCGGTGTCGCCGACGTAGCACAGCCGCTCCCCCGGCAGCTGGTCGGCGATGGCCCGCGCCACGGTGAGCCCGCCGACACCGGAGTCGAAGACCCCGATCGAGGCGTCCGGGCCGCTCACAAACTGCGCGCTGACCGACCGTAGCGGGCTCGATCAGCGCCCGCGACCATTCGGGCAGCGAGCAGCCCACCCAGCGCCCCGAACAAATGGCCCTCCCAGGAGATGCCCGGAGCGCCGGGCAGAACTCCCCACAAGATCCCACCCCAGAGCAGGAACAGCATCGCGGCGAGGGTGATCTGGCCGGGGTTGCGCGCGTAGAAACCGCGCACGAGCAGGAACATCAGCCAACCGAACACCAGGATCGAGGCGCCGATGTGGGTGCCGCCACTGGCGACGAGCCAGATGCCGACCCCGCCGACGACCCACACCGTGGCGGTGACCATGACAAACTGGCCGAAACCGCCTGCCAGCACGAAGAACCCGAGCACCAGCACCGGCACCGTGTTCGCTACCAGGTGCTGCCAGCTGCCGTGTAGCACCGGCGCCCACAGCACACCATCCAGCCCATCGAGGCGTCGAGGCTGGATGCCCTCCCGGTCCAGGGAGCCGCCCAGCACCGTGTCCGCCGCCTCCACGAGGTAGAGCATCCCGGTGAACGCAGCGATGACCATTCCGGCGTTCCCGGGCCGGGCCGGGAAGACCCGCGAGCGGGCTTGGCCAGCAGAGAAATCGGACACCACGTTCACCGAGGCTACCCGCGTTTCCTGAGAGCAGCCTGTGGCCTGATCAGCGTCTACAATAGACACCTGCGACGTGGAAGTGGCGGTGGCGGGGTTCGCTGGCTCATCCAGCGCAACACAAGCCATGCGGGGCGGTCGCCCATCGTCAGCGATACCGCTTCGATCATCAGAGTCAGTCCAGGAATGAGTGGGAACAGAATGGCCGACTGGCCGCCATCGGCACGGTGAGGGCACCGATTGATGGCGGCCAGTCAGGGGACCCGACCGGTCACCAGGGGGGAGGAAGGTGACTGGTCGGGGGATCGAGGGAGCGGTTCATCGTGGACCTCGTGCTGTGGTGATCAGGTCGACCAGCTGGCCGGCTTCCGGGTCGTTCATCACGACGGTGGTTCTGATCGCCCCGTTCAAAGTGACCCACACACTGCACCCTCGACGCATGATGATCACCGTGGTGCGTTCTCCGTCCGGGGTGCGCAGACCAATAGTTGCCCGGTAGGACTCGATCTCACTGTGCAACTCCACTGAGCTGTCCTTTCCTGATGCGTACCGGTTGTGGCCTGGCGAGACCAAAGTTTGCACTGATCGGTGTCGGTACACACCACCCGTCATGGGATGAGTCGCATCCCTCTCACGACCCTGCTTTGAACAGCGGAAACAGAAAAGTGAACCCATCACACTTCCCATCGATGACACCGGGGGATGGCCGAGGTGAGGTCGACTACGGGTTCGCCGGGCTACGGTGACGCCGCACACCCGGGGAGAGATGACGACACCTATGACGAAACGACACAAAACCGGTTCCCGACCGGACGTGGAGATCGTGCGGCTGCGCATGCAGTCGCTGGGCGCGCCGGTCGACGTGATCGCCGCCGAGCTCAGCTGCCGCTACGGCCATCGGCCTCGGCAGGCGTACCGGCTGGCCCACGGCTGGAACCAGCCCGAGGCGGCGCAGCGGTACAACCAGCTCGTCCAGGCCCGGGGTACCGAGCACGCCGGGCACGACACCATGAGCCCCAGCCGGGTCAGCGAGTACGAGCGCTGGCCCGAGGCCACGCGCAAGCCCTCGATCTATGCTCTGGCAACGTTCGCCGAGCTGTACGGCACCACGATCCGCTGCCTCATCGATGCGGCCGACCTGGAACAGCTGAGCGCGACCGAGCGCACCGCCGTGCTCGGCCCGGCCACCAGCCGCAACACCCCAATGAGGCCTTCGCCTGTGGTAGTGGTGGACGGTGGGGCTGATCCGGCCGCGCTCCAGCGTCGACGCCGCCACGCGGCGGTGTTCGAGCCCGAGGCCGAGCTCAGCACCGCCGAGGAGTACCTGATGGAGATCGCCGACCAGTCCCAGGAAGCCGCCGCCCTGGCGGAGGCCACCAATATCGGCGACACCAGCCTCGGTGCGTTGCAC
>JBOHHD010000387.1:0-6261 GCA_050700515.1 Pseudonocardiaceae bacterium | reverse complement strand
GTTCGGCATCCTGGTGGATGCCGAACCGGTCACCCGCCACAAGTCTTCGGTTTGGACGATACGGGACCCGTACGGATGACAGCCCCCGTGGTCTCACCAGGCCGTTTGTCAGCCCCAGCCGCTGCGGTCGGTGACCCCGGCGGGGCTGGCCTGGCGGTCGATCTCCCAGCCGGCGAGGCGGGCACCGGCCTGGTAGGCGCTCTCGTAGAAGTCCAGCACGCTGCCCCGTGGATCTGCTTGGGTGCGCACGTCATCGTAGGTCAGAACGGCCAGGTGGCTGCCGTGCTGCTCCACCCACCGGGCGCCCGGGGGCTGCAGCGACTCCTCGACGAGACCGTCCGGCTCGGGAGTGATGTAGGAGTAGAACGCCGGCTCGGGAAAGTTGTTGTCACCGAACCAGAATCCGGAGCTGATGACTTCCCGGGAGTAGGCTTCCCGGGTGACCGGATCAACCTCTTTCGGCTGTTCGACATGCCGGTCGGAGAACCGGGTCACCGCGATGTCGAGAGTGTGCCAGAAATGGTGCACCGGGCTGATCTTGCCGGAGAATCGGGCGGCGAACTCTTCCAGCACCAGATTGACCTGGCTGAGCACCCGCCAGTAGCGGTTGGCCCACCGAGGGTCGTAGGCCGCGTGCTCGGTGTCCTCGGCGAACGACCGGCCGGTATCGGGCAGATCGAACGGGTGCGGATGCTCGAGGTGCACGTCGATGCCGAGAGCGTGCAACGCGTCGAGGGTGTGCCGGTAGAACGAGCCCACCGACTGTCCGGCCAGCGGGAACGACACGCTGTGCCCGTGGATGGAACAGACCACCAGCTGGTGGGCGACGAAGTCGAAGTCGATGGCGAAGATCGAGTTGCCATCCACCAGTCCCATCGGGCGGGTGGTCATGCCCCGGCCGGTCAGGTGGAACGGCACGTTCCACCAATGGTTTCGCCGGGGGGCAGCGGTGAGCCGGATCTTGCCGACCACCTGGGCGAATCGGTGCACCGTCGCCTTCGTGTCCGCCCAGGCATCCAACGGCATCGGGGGAAACAACTCCATCAGACGACTCTAGGCACTGCCGTCACGACAGCTGAGAGCCGGGCGCTCAGTGCCCAGCTTCTTCACGGCCGGCTCGACCTCGGACCTCCTGGTGAGCCGGCTTGGTCCGTCTGATGTTGTCCACCCAGTCGTCGATCTGCGCCCACCAGCTGTAGAGCCACTCGATCTGGGCGTCTTCGCTGTGGGGTATCTCGGCGGCCGGCACCCGCCACCAGCGCATCCGCACGGTCTCGTCCAGCGGCAGCTCCTGCCAGATGTCGGTCACGGTGTAGAGATGATCCAGCCCGGCATGCGCCACCCACACGACGTCGGCATCGGTGGCTGCGGCCAGCGCCGCGGCGACTCCACCCGGACGCGGGGGCAGCACATGGCGCATCTCCTCGGAACGGCGCGCCATGTCCTCGAGTCCGCGCGCTCGCAGGCGGGCGATGGCGGCGAGTCGACGGCGTTCGGTGAAATTCCCGCCCTCCGGGAAAATCACGAAGGCGTCGTTGTTGTCGAGGGCGGTCGCGAGCTCGCCGATCCGTTGTTGCTGCTGTTCGCCGCCTCCGTCGGACAGGAACCGGTTGGGCAATCGGTTGAGTACCACATCGAGGGCGGGATCCCACTGGAGTGTCTCGGACAGCACGATCCGCGGTTCTCGCGCGTACCAGTTGACCAGTGCGTGGATGAGGAGGAACGAGTCACCGGGGCCGGCGTGTCGGCAGAACACGAGCAGCGGCCGGTCGAGGTAGGCGTCGGGATCGGGACCCTCGATCTCCACCCGCAACCGCAGCACCCGGGCTGCCTCGTGGTAGAGCACCCGCAGATACCAGCCCACCAGCCGATAGTGCAGGTACTGGAACGGTGGCGTGCGGATCGCCACGCCCAAACCGGCGCCCAGCCAGAGTCCGAGCAGCGCCACCAGTCCCACACTTTCCAGCACAAGCGCGACCACGGCCACCCACAGCACGCGCAGCGCGCGCAGTCTGCCCGGCAGGAAGGGGGAGAGCGCGGCGGCCAAGAGCAACCACACCGGCAGCGTGGTCAGCACTACGACGGTGAACAGCACCATGGCGGGGGCGAGCACGATCCGGCGGACCCACCGCGGCGGGAGCCTCACTGCCGGCCCTCGGCGCCGAGATGGGCCCGTAAGTACTCTGCCGAGGCATGATGTGCGGCGCTGATCCGGCGCTCGGCGGCAGCGAGGTCGCGATAGCGCAACGCGGCCCGGCTGTTCCAGCGCGGAGCGCCCCTCTCACCGGTCGGCAGCACGTGCACCTCCACGTCATCGGGGACAGCGGCCAGATCGCGGGCGTAGCGATGTCGACGAGCGATCTCGAAGGCGACCAGAGCCACCTCCCAAGGCCGCTGCGGCGGCCGCAAGGGCTGGTCGACGCGCCCGACCTGCAGCACGAACACCCGGTCGGCACCCAACTCGACGGCGCGACCCAACGGGATGCTGTTGACCAGGCCGCCGTCCAGATAGTGTCGGTCGTCGACGACGGCCGGCGGCAGCAGGCCGGGCACTGCGGCGGAGGCCAGTACGGCGTCGACGACGGGGCCATGGTCGAACCAGTGCTCTGCGGCATTTTCGATGCCCGCAGCGCAGCACATGAAGCGCACCGGCAGCTCCTCGATGCGCCGGTCGCCCAGCACAGCGGTCACCGCCCGCCGCAGCGGAACCGACGAGTGCGCGGCAACCCCGCTGCGGGCGAGCTCGCGCAGCCGCCGGACCGTCCCCGCCGCGAACAGCGCCTGTGCATCGGGAGAACGCCACAGCTCGTCAAGCCGGCCGGCGACCTCTTCGGGCGGCAGTGCGGCGAGCACCGCCCCATGGAGTGCCCCGATCGAGGTGCCGAGGACCAGATCGGGCCGCACGCCAGCCTCCACCAACGCGCGCACCATACCGACCTGGACAGCTCCGAGCACGCCGCCCCCACCCAGGACGATCGCCGTGCCGCTGGTGCCCACCGGCCCTATGCTGCCAGGAGCCCGTGGCTGTCAGCGGAGCGTCATGTCTCCATAGTCAGGGTGAATCCCTGTCGTAGTCGGTGGATGCCGCCGGCTGGGTTCAGGTCCAGGGACAGCACCGTTGCCCAGTGCCCCTGCTCCCCGCACACCGACATCTCTCGCAGCGTCCGCAGGTTGGCGAGTGCACTGATGCGCTCCGCCGATACCACAGCCAGTCGGGAACCTGACTCGGTGGCAGTCATAAGCAGCTCAGAGGTCCAGGTCCACGGGCTCATCGGCAGTGGCACGGCTCCTTGCCGGATCGTGCCGACAATGGCGTCCGCGAAGCCGAGCCCGGCTGGCATCAGGATCAGCACCTGCTCTTCCGGACGCACGCCGAGGGTGGCCAGGGCGGTGCCGAGTGCCGCTACGGCTCTCTCCCGGGAGCGGACCGATCTGCCGCCGGGGATGTCGGCTAGGGTGTCCCGGTGATCGGCCCGCTTATGCTGATCCACCTGGTACCACCTGCATTATTACGCTCTCGCACATGGTCGACTCCCGAGGCCTCTGGAGGACTGGACGCGAGTAGCGTGACAGCGATCACTGAAGAGCCACTGGAGCGGGTTCTGGAGGCAGTGGCTTCTGGAGGCAGCGGTGGAGTTCACGATCCTTGGTCCCCTGCAGGTGTTGGACGGCCGACGTTGCATTGATGTGTCCAGTGCGAAGGAACGGTTGACGCTGGCCATGTTGGTGATGCACGCCAACGAGGTGGTCTCGGCCGACCGACTGGTCGAGGTGCTCTGGGGTGGCGAACCACCGGCCACCGCCGCGAACACGGTGCAGACCTACATCTCCCGGTTGCGCCGAGCGTTGGAGCCCGACCGTGCCGCTCGGGCCAAGGACGGGTTGATCTGCACCCGCAGGCAGGGCTACACGCTGGCCATCGACCCCGAGGCGGTCGATGCCGTGCGGTTCGAGAGATTGGCCCACGCCGGGCGAAGTGCGTTGCCCGACGACCCGGAGCGAGCCGCTGACCTGCTGCGTCAGGGGTTGGCATTGTGGCATGGTGAACCCTTGGCCGAGTTCGGTTTCGAGCTGTTCGCTCAGGCCGAGATCGCCCGGCTGACCGAGCTGCGCCTCGCCGCCCTCGAGGATCGCGTGGAAGCCGACCTCGCGTTGGGCAGGCACGCCGAGCTGTGTTGTGAATTGAGCCAGGTGGTGCTTGAGCAGCCGCTGCGCGAACGGCTGTGGTCCCAGCTGATTCGGGCGCTGTACCGCTGCGGGCGGCAGGCCGATGCGCTGGCGGCCTACACGCGGCTGCGCGAGCAGCTCGCTGACCTGCTCGGTATCGACCCGAGCCCCGAGCTTGCCCGGCTGCACGAGGCCGTGCTCGCCCAGCGTCCCCACCTGGACTGGCAACCGCGGCCCGCGCGCGGCCCGTCCGGTCCTGCTGTGATGCCGCCCTCGGCGGAACTGCTGCCCCAGGCCCACGCTGCGCTGGTCGCCTATGACTGGCAGCGTGCCTTCGAGCTGCTGTCCCGTGCGGACCGGGCGGGGTTGCTCAGTGCTGAGGACATCGATGGTCTGGCCGAGGCGACGTACTGGTTGGGGCGCGACCGCGATGCGCAGTCCACCTGGCAACGAGCCCATTACGCCTACCTGGAGGCCGGTGCTCCCCGCCGAGCCGCCCGAGTCGCGTTCTTGCTCACCCTGTACGCCCTCTCGCACCAACAGTTCGCGGTGGCCGGTGGTTGGTTCCAGAACACGAAGCGGTTACTGGAGGCCGAGCCCGACTGTGTCGAGCAGGGTTACCTGTTCTGGGGGGCCATGACCATGGCGCTGCTGGAGGACGACCAGGAGAAGTGCCTGGTTGCCGCCCAGTCGACCTACGAGGTGGGGGTCCGTCACGACGTCGCTGATTTTCAGGCCATTGGCCTGGTGTTCCAGGGCGCGGTATTTCTGCGCCGCGGACAGGTCGCGGAGGGACTGGCCCTGCACGACGAGGGGATGACAATGGTCGTCTCCGGGCGCCTGTCGCAGCTGGCCACCGCCCAGGTCTACTGCCAGCTCATCCGCACCTGCTACGAGCTGGGTGACTACCGCCGGGCCCACGAGTGGAGCCAAGCCGCTGAAGAATGCTTCGCGCGGACCGGGTTGAGCAGTTGGCCAGGGGACTGCGAGGTCCATCGCGCGGCGATCCTGGTCATCGGCGGTGCCTGGGCGCTCGCCGAGCAGCTGGCCCATCAAGCGTGCGCGGCAACCCAGCACTTCGAGCTGCAACACGTCGGCTACGCCTTCGCCAGCATCGGGGATGTCCGCCTGCGGGTCGGCGACCTGGCCGCCGCCGCGGAGGCCTACGCCAGGGCCGAAGAGCGATTTGCCAGCCCCCTGCCCGGCCGGGCTCGGCTGGAGCTGCTGCGCGGCTACCCTGCTCGGGCGGCGACGCTGATCAATGCCGGGCTGGAGGGCGACGGCTGGGACCGATTGGCTCGCACCCGGCTCCTCCCTGACCAGGTCACCATCGCACTGGCGAACGACGACCTCGACACGGCCCACGCCGCCGCGACCGAGCTGGCGGGGTCGGCGCAGATGTACGGCAGCAAGGCGCTGCTCGCGGCGGCCGCAGGGGCTGGCGGCGAGGTGGCGCTGGCCACCGGTACGGATGACCCGGTGCCGCTGCTGCGCCGCAGCGTTGCGCTGTGGGGAGAGGCATACGCGCCGTATGACCGTGCCCGCGCCCGAGTGCTGCTGGCTGATGCACTCGACCGCGCCGGTCAATCCGAGGCGGCTCGGCACGAACGAATCACCGCGCGAGCCTGTTTCGAGCGGCTCGGCGCCCGTCTGGACGCCGAGGCCATCACCGAACCGGCTCCCGTCGGCTGAGGCCAGATGGGAGGAGGTGCTCAGCGCTCCGCCGGATTCCCCCGCCACGGTCACGTTCCCTCGATCGCCACCGAACGCGGCAATATTGGCCTGCACCCAGCGCAGGGCCGCCTGCTGGACCTGGAGCGCGAACGTGGACGTTGAGGAACGCCCCCGGTGACGCCCAGCACCGCCACGCTCAGAACGATGACCGCCCTCAGGCACTCCCGACGGGACGGCCGCGGGTGGGGAAGTCAGCGAGCGGCGGCAGGAGATCGCCGAGGAGCGCGTGTGGCTGGCGTTCATGGCTCATGCCGCCCTCAACCCTGAGCTGGCCGAGCCCCTGCGCACGCACTACGCTGCCCGCCACCGCGAAATCGCCGACCTGCCAGCGCTCGCGCGCGCCCTCGGCCAGACTGATCC
>JBOHHD010000386.1:0-4352 GCA_050700515.1 Pseudonocardiaceae bacterium | reverse complement strand
TGAGTACTCCGATCCTCGCCGTTGCAAGATACATGGCTTTATTGCATCCCGCTCCTGTGCAGGAAAATGCCACCGCAGCGTCAATGGCGTACCGTGCTGTGCAGCCTGCGTCAGTAGCGTTGCAATGACCAGCACCTCACCGAAACTATCCGGCGGGACGTTGCCAACCAGGTCGGTGGGCTGCTCTGGAAGCCAGCCGAGGCTGCGTCGCTGGATGCCCGACTGACAGGGGTTAGCCAGCGGGGCAGGAACGAACTTCGGAGCTATCTGATTAACTCGCGCTACATGGTATTGGTCTCAGAGCTCGCTGAGAAGGTACCGAAGCAACCACGCGCGCGTGAGCCAGTGTGGGTACGAGCCGCGCTTGGCTACTGGGCACTCCTTGACGGCCGCCGCACGACTGCCTCGCCATGTATTCTCGTCTGCCCACTGCAATGATCGTGGAAGGTGAGAGATGAGCGGGGCGAACCGTTAAACTCAGTCAGCTCTTGTCCATCGTTAAGGCTGTAGTCTAATACCACTGACCTGTGCTCATCATAGTAGCCTCGGATGATGGAGAAGAATATGAATACTTCAATCATTATTTCTACTTTGGCCCTGATTGTCTCCATGGCTTCTACCGCCTATAGCTATCGCCTTTCTCGACACAGTCATGACGTCTCGACCTACTACGGAGTCATCCATCTGTTTGGTGATATTGACAAAGTTATGATCGAATATCCAGAAATTCGTCCATATTTCTATCAGGGCAAGGTGGTAACTTCAGGTGATCTCAACGGACCTCGTGTCAAAGCAACCGCAGAGCTCGTACTTGATGTTTTTGAGTGGGTCTGGCACCGCCAGGAGAAGTTAAGTCTGGAAGACAAGGACGGGTGGGAGCCATACATTCTCGAAGTATTTTCGAATAGTCCCGCCTTGCGTGAGCACTACGCAAAATGCTCCTCATGGTACCCTGCAACTAACAGGTTGCTGCGTCAGCATGCACTTCAAATTGCTTAATCTTATATCTCTAACATCGAGTTTTTGTCATGATCTTAATATAAGATTTGGGTGCTACTGATGATCTTGTTGGGGCAGGGGAGTAGGGTGATTTCTCGGTGGTGACCGGTGCTCCGGGTTAGTGGTCGTCGGGGATGGGCAGCAGGGATTCAGGGGAACTGGTAGCGCGGTGAGCCGGGCTTGCGCGGTGGTAATCACCTCGGCTCAGGGACTGGCTGGGTCGATCTTGAGTAGATGTCGCCAGACGATTCCACAGCCTGTCGTGATCATGGCAGTCCACCAGTAGCGACAAGATTGACTTATGGTGGCATAGCGTAGTGCAGCTGCTGACCCGGTATCAGTCTCCGCAGCCGTGAATGCAACCGGAAATGCCACCACCTGGCCAGCGGCGAGGAAACCCCGACGGACTCGTCAGCCGTTTATGCTGGTCAGAGCTGCGGAAGCGGGGGGATTCGA
The DNA here is from genome assembly GCA_050700515.1 of Pseudonocardiaceae bacterium. Taxonomy (GTDB): domain Bacteria; phylum Actinomycetota; class Actinomycetes; order Mycobacteriales; family Pseudonocardiaceae. The sequence continues at coordinate 2,897 of JBOHHD010000386.1, read as the reverse complement.
ACCCCCGGTCGCTCGCGCGACGCTCGCTTTCAAGGCGAGTGCATTCGGCCGCTCTGCCACGCTTCCGAGGTGCACGGTACGCGGGTCCGGTTCCGAGCCGTACGGGCCCGGGGCCATCCTCCGCTCACGGCGGGGCGAACACCACTCGTTGCTGCTGGACACCGGTGAGCTCGCTGTGCGGTACCGGGCCGCGCCACACGCGATAGTCGACCTCCGCGAGGCCGAAGCCTGAGGCGCGGCGGCCGTTCTCCCCGATGTAGTGGATCACGGAGTGGTGCGGCCAGGACTCGACGAGCTCGACGGGCAGTCCCCGCCAGACGGCCCGCCAACGGACGAACTCCAGCGACTCGAGCTCGTTGATCCGCACCGCGAGGGTGTAGGTGCGGAACTGCTCGACGAAGTCCTCGGGCGGGTTCTTGCCGGGCAGTGGGTGCAAGGTCACCTCGCCGGGGCCAGGGCCGAAGTCGGCGTCGAAGTCCTGGCCCCGCAGGCGCGCGACCAGTCCGCGGCGCACGGTGCGCACCATCGCGTTCGGCGGCTGATTCCAGCGCGCCGGGCCGAGCCGCAGCGGCGCGGTGCTCACCCAGCCGACCTGCCGGTTGAGGTAGGCCCCCACCCGCAGTTCGCCGCCCTCGGAGTCGACCCGCCACAGCTCGGCTCCGGCGGGCAGTTCGAGCAGATCGAGCTGGTAGACACTTCGGTCGAACGGCGCGGCGTAGAGCTCTGGGCAATGGGCGTAGAACCGCAGCACATACAGGTCATTGCTGGGCGGCCAGCCGGGAACCTGGTTCAGCCCGTAGCGTCGGGCAACATCGGCTGACGAACCGGGAGGCATGTCGTGCAGCCGGGTCACGAAACCGGCGATCCGGTAGGGGTCGAACCGCCCCGGTACGATCACGTTACCCAGCGTCAGATCCACCAATCCCGGCAGGACTATCTTCTGCATCGGGGTGTCCAGAGTCAAGGGAGGCACCGGGGGGGCCACCACGGGGCAGGGCGGTGGAGCGCGGAGTTCGTCAGGGAGGGCCGGGACCGGACGAAGATCGCCAACCTCGTGGTTGATTACGCACATCCTGCCGACCATTAGGGGAACGGCAGACACCTCCGTAACCGGACTGGCCATCGACTCCCACCTCCCGTACTCACCTGCCACGAGCCGGCACCCCCGTCCCGGACTGCGGGCAACCTACTACCCCATTCGGTTGTAGTACGACACCCCCAGGGGTGATCACTCTCCGCGCAGGTGACTCCTCACCCGTTCGAAAACATCGGTCAATACGCTGCGTTCACCTTCGGAGAGCAAATCGACTAAATTGTCCCGCACACCACGCACATGAGTGGGAGCGGCACTGCGCAGTACCTCTCTTCCGTGACCGGTAAGTACGGCGAACACACCGCGCCCGTCACTCGGGCACTCTTCACGTCTCACCAGTCCGGCTTTCTCCATCCTTCCGACCTGGTGAGAGATCCGGCTCTTGGAGGACCCGACCTGATCGGCCAGAGTGCTCATCCGGGCCCGTCCGCACGGCGCTTCGGACAGCCGGACCAGGAGCTCGTAATCGGCCAGGGCGAGGTGGTGCTGGTCCTGTAGTTGGCGGTGCAGTCGGGAGTCGAGTAGCGCCTTGCCGACCACGTAGGCCCGCCACGTGCGCATCTCGTCCTCGTCGAGCCGGTGCGGCTTCTCGGTCAGGGTGCTCACCCGTATAGGCTAACTGACCACCCGGTAGCCCGCGTGCCTCACTCGATCGGGCGGCCGCAGAGATCCTAGGATGTCAGAGTTCCCTGACGAGGGACTGCGGGGTGAGCTCCGACCGGCCGGCGTAGCCGGCCAGGGCCAGGGTGAGGTCGAGATCGCCGAGCACGGTTCGCAGCACGTGCTCCACCCCGCGCTGTCCGGCCAGACCCAGCCCGTAGACCCAGGGCCGGCCGAGCAGCACGGCCTGCGCACCCAGCGCCAGCGCGATCAGCACGTCGGCCCCGCAGCGGATCCCCGAGTCCAGCAGCACCGGAGCGCGACCACCCACCGCGGCGACCACGTCGGGTAGGCAGTCCAGCGCCGCACGCGCGCCGTCGACCTGACGGCCGCCGTGGTTGGAGACCACCATCGCGTCGGTGCCATGGTCCAGTGCGGCCCGCGCGTCGTCGGGGTGGCAGATTCCTTTGACCACGATCGGCAAGCGGGTCCACTCCCGCAGCAACAACAGTTCCGACCAGGTCAGCGCCGGATTGCCGAACACCCCTACCCACGCGAGCACGGCCGCGCGCATCGCCTCCGCGGACTCCTCCGGCGGTGCGCTCAGCCGGGACCGGAACACCGGATCGGACAGGTAGTTGGCGATGCCCTGGGCGCGCAGGAACGGCAGATGTCCCAGCTCCAGGTCCCGTGGCCGCCAGCCCAGCGCCCAGGTGTCCACGGTGACCACAAGGGCCCGGTACCCGGCCTGCTCGGCGCGGCGCACCAGCGACTCGGCGAGTTCGACGTCGCGCGGCCAGTACAGCTGGTACCAGGGCATGCCGTCCGGGGCCCCGGCCGCGACATCCTCCAGGGGGGTTGACGACGCGGTGGACAGGACACTGGTCAGCCGCAGCGCGGCGGTGGCCCGGGCGACGGCGTGTTCGGCCTCGGAATGCACCAAGCCGAGCACCCCGATCGGAGCGGTGAGTACCGGGGCGCTCATCGGGGTGCCCAGCAGGGTGGTGGACAGATCACGCTCCATTGCCCCGCGCAACATTCGCGGCACGATCCGCCATCGGGTGAATGCTTCACAATTGGCCGCGACGGTTCGCTCACTCGACGCCGCCCCTGCCACATAGCCGAACGCTTCGGCCGACAGGACGCCCCGCGCCGCGGCTTCCAGCCCCTCATAGGTCATCGGAAGATCCGGCTGGTGCCCCTC
>JBOHHD010000385.1:0-8508 GCA_050700515.1 Pseudonocardiaceae bacterium | reverse complement strand
ACTCGTCGACGACGATGGCCAGGTGGTTGTGCGAGACCTGCATCTCCTTGAGCAGCACGGTGAGCAGCTTGGAGTCCGGCACGAAGGTGGCGGGCCGCATGATCTCTCCCACGTTGCCGCCGGAGGCGTCCGCCTCGTCATCGGCCTCCCGGGTGGGTGCCACGGTCCGGGCCAGCAGGTCCTTGATGTGCACGACGCCCACGATGTCGTCGACGCTCTCCCCGATCACCGGAATTCGCGAGAATCCTGAACGCAGCCCCAGCGCCACCGCTTGACGCACCGATTTGTTCTGCTCGATCCAGACGATCTCGGTTCGCGGCACCATCACCTCACGGACCACGGTGTCGCCGAGTTCGAAAACGGAGTGGATCATCTCTGCCTCGCCCGCCTCGACCACGCCGCGCTCACCAGCCATGTCGACCAGCTCACGAAGCTCGACTTCCGAGGTGAAGGGCCCGGCCGGGAAACCACGACCCGGAGTGATCGCGTTACCGACCATGATGAGCAGCCGGGACAGCGGGCCCAGCACCCGGCCCAGCACTCGCACCGGGCCCGCCACCACCAGTCCGACCGCGTAGGGGTGCTGGCGTCCAATGGTCCGGGGGCCCACCCCGATCGCCACGTAAGCGACCACGATCATGGCCACTCCGGCGACCAGCACGGCGAGCCACGTCGGCGAGAACTCACGCAGCGCTGCCATCGTGACCAGCACCGTGGCGGTGACCTCACAACCGAGCCGCAACAGCAACAGCAGGTTGACGTGCCGAGGCCGGTCGGCGACGACGAGCGCAAGCTGGCGAGCGCCGAACCGGCCGGAGCGCACCAGGGCCTCGACCCGGGCCCGGGAGACCGTGCCCAATGCCGCGTCGGCCGCAGCGAAGGCCCCTGCGGCCACCACCAGGGCGACCGCCAGCACCAGCAGGGGCAGCAAGGACGTCAGCACGGTCGGCGCTCCCGGCTCAGTCGGGACAACCGGATTCCTCCGGCCCGTCCAGCCCGACAGCTCCGAGCAAGCGGGTATCGGCGGCCCGCTGGGCGGCCCGGCGTCGGCCGGCGCGGGCGGCACGGCGGAACTCGCCGAGAATCTCGTCCTGCAGGACGAACATCTCCCGTTCCTCCGCGGGATCGCCATGGTCGTAACCCAGCAGGTGCAACACTCCGTGCACGGTGAGCAGGTGCAGCTCATCGAGCATCGAGTGCCCGGCTGCGGCGGCCTGCTCACCGGCGACGTGGGGGCACAGCACGACATCACCGAGCAGGGCGGGCCCGACGGCGGTACCGTCCGGCCTGCCACCGGCCAGCAGACCGCCCTCCCCGGTCTCGTCCATGGGGAAGGCCATCACGTCGGTGGGCCCCGGCAGGTCCATCCACCGCTCGTGCAACTCGGCCATCTCCGGGGTCCCGACCAGCAGCACGGACAGTTCGGCCAGCGGGCTCACGCCCATTCGATCCATGGCGAAACGGGCGGCGGCGGCGACGGATGCCTCATCGACCGCGACGCCGGACTCGTTGGCGATCTCGACGCTCAACGGGGTCACCGCCTCCGACGGCGGTCAGCGCGGTTGGGCACTTGGCGGGTCCCGATGCCGTCCTGGATGGCGTCCCATCGCGCGTACGCGTTCACGATCTCGGTGACCAGCCGGTGGCGGACCACATCAGAGCTGGTGAGGTGGGCGAAGTGCACGTCATCCACGTCATCGAGGATCTCCTGGACCACGCGCAGCCCCGAGACCTGACCGCCGGGCAGGTCTATCTGGGTGACGTCACCGGTGACCACGACCTTGGAGCCGAAGCCGAGCCGGGTGAGAAACATCTTCATCTGCTCCGGCGTGGTGTTCTGCGCCTCGTCCAAGATGATGAACGCGTCGTTGAGGGAACGCCCGCGCATGTAGGCCAGCGGGGCGACCTCGATGGCTCCGGCGGCCATCAGCTTGGGGATCGAGTCGGGGTCGAGCATGTCGTGCAGCGCGTCGTACAGCGGCCGCAGGTACGGGTCGATCTTCTCGTAGAGGGTCCCGGGCAGGAATCCCAGCCGCTCTCCCGCTTCCACCGCGGGGCGAGTCAGGATGATCCGGTTGACCTGCTTGGCCTGCAGGGTCTGCACCGCCTTGGCCATGGCGAGGTAGGTCTTACCGGTACCGGCGGGCCCGATGCCGAACACGATCGTGTGCGCGTCGATGGCGTCCACGTAGCGCTTCTGGTTCAGCGTCTTGGGGCGAATCGTCCGGCCCCGCCGGGACAGGATGTCCAGGCTGAGTACCTCGGCCGGGGATTCGGCGTCGCCCTGCGCGAGCATCGCCAGGGTGCGGCGCACCACGTCCGGCGCGAGCTGCTGGCCGCGCCGGGCCAAAGTGAGCAACTCGCCGAACGCTCGCTCGGCGAATGCCACATCCGCCGGGGTACCAGAAAGAGTGACCTCATTGCCCCGCACGTGCACATCGGCGGACAGCAGATCCTCGGTGACCCTCAGGTTCTCGTCACGCGAACCCAGCAACGCCAACACGGCGGAGTCCGGGATCACGATCTTCGACTGGACGGGTTCGGGTGGGGTCGTTCCCGAACCGGCTGGGGAGGTGCCCCCCACTGGGGTGCCGGTCACGTGTGCGTGGGTCCTGCTTCCTGCGCGCTACGCGCATCGCGGTCGACGGACAGCATCTGATGCTAGCCGCAGACCGGACCGAGCGGGGTCCCGATCCGCGATCGACGCCAAGATCAACCTAATGGATCAGAGGGTGAGCAGCCGGATTGTCACGTCCCGGCAGGTGGTCCACGCCAGCTCGGACGGGTCGATGAGCTCGAAGTGCCCGATGCCCGGCAACACCACGAGTTGCGCCTGCGATCCGGCCGCAGCGACGAAACGCTCGCTCTGCCGCAACGGCACGAGGGAATCGGCGGTGCCGTGCACGCACACCACCGGGAGGTCCAGCGGCACCAGAGCCACCGGCGAGGCGAGCAGATAGCGCTCCGGTACCACGTCAGGGCCACCCCCCAGCAGGTCCGTCACCGCACCGCCGCCCAGGTTCTGCCGTGCGCCATCGACCAGATCGAGGATCCCCGCCTGGGATACCGCGCCGACGGGGCGCACCATCGGTGCCGCTCCGGGAGTCTGGGCGGGCAGGCGGTGCCGTCCGGCGGCCCAGACCGCGAGCTGGCCCCCCGCGGAGTGGCCCATGACGACCACTCGCCCCAGGTCGAGCCGACCACCCGCGGCCCGCTGCACCGTGCCCGCCAGAGCGTCCACTCCGGCGGCGACGTCGGTGAACGTCGTGGGCCAACCACCGCCGCCACCGACCCGGCGGTATTCCAGGTTCCACGCCGCCAGCCCGGCATTGGCCAGATCCGCCGCGATCGGCCTGCCCAGTTCGACGCCGTAGGACGACCGCCAGTATCCGCCGTGCACGATGATCACTACGGGAACGGGGGCACCGGGCGCGGGCAGGTGCAGGAAGGCGTGCTGATCCGGGTGCGCGCCGTAGCGGACGAGCTGCGGCTCCGGCACGCCGGGAGCACGGGGCGGGATAGGGGCCTGCCGGCTGGCGCAACCGAGCAGACCGCCGAGGGCAGCAGCGAGGGTGGTAGTGCGGCCGAGTACTCCACGACGGGTCATCACGACCGATGTTCGCACCTACTACAGCTCGCGGACGCTGACGGACCGAAAGACGTGGTTGCCGCGTCACAGTAGAACCTGGGGGTCGTCCCACCGCGACGCGGCGCCGCCGGACCGAGGGGGGAGGTTGCCCGGCGGGAATCACCGAGCTGCACAGGCTCGGATCCAGCACTCAATTATTAGATGATCTAATCACCACGTTGTTTAGTTATCATATAACTTTTACGAGTACTCGTCCCATAGATCACACGAATGGTGGATTAACCATCGCCCAGTCAGTGCATCGATAGCACCAAGGGCTACCGCGGCAGCACTGGAGGCACGCAGAATTGCTGGTCCGAGGCGTACCGGCCGGGCGCCCGCCGCTGTCAATTCGGCCAGTTCACCCGCTGTGATACCGCCTTCGGGGCCCACGACGAGCAGGAGCTCCCCCGCTACGGGCAAGGGCACCGAGCTCAGCGATTCGGCAGCTGTCTCGTGCAACACCAGACAACCCTGGGCGGCAGCACAGCGCTGAACCAGCGCAGAAGTCCCGATCGGCTCGGCAACTTCGGGAAACCATCTCCGACGGGCTTGCTTGGCGGCTTGACGCGCAGTCTCGCCCCACCGGGCCCGGGCTTTGGCCCCGCGCGGCCCCTCATCCCAGCGGGCCACGCAACGGGCGGCCCGCCACGGCAGTACCGCGTCCACTCCCGCCTCGGTGGCCAACTCCACCGCCAGTTCCCCGCGCTCTCCCTTCACCAACGCTTGGGCCAGCGTGACCCGCAGTGCCGGAGGGGGCTCGGTCCCGCGATGCAGCACCCGCAGCTGGAGCAGGTCCCGGCCGGTGCCGACCACCTCACAGCCGGCCAGCCCGCCACGACCGTCGCAGAGCACCAGGCGCTCACCGGGCCGTAACCGGCGCACCGTCGCCGCGTGCCTACCCTCCGGTCCGTCCAGCACCAGTCGGGTGCCCACCGGTGGCAGCTGAGCGGCAAGGAACACCGGTGCGCTGCTCACCGCAGGTTCAACGCCCTCCGAAGGAGTCCCGCAGGCGGGAGAACAGACCGCCCGCCCGGCCATTGGCGGCGAGCTCAGCCTGCTCCTCGCCACGGAGTGCGGCCAGCTCGCGCAGCAGTTCACTCTGTCGAGCGTCCAGCCGGGTGGGGGTCACCACATCGAGATGGACGAACAGATCACCCCGGCCCTCGGTGCGTCCGGTACTGCGTAGTCGGGGCATGCCACGTCCCCGCAACGTCAGGACGGTCGCGCACTGGGTTCCCGGCTCGACGCGGAACTCATCAGGCCCGTCGAGGGTGTCCAGCAGGACACTGGTTCCCAACGCAGCCGAGGTCATCGGTACCCGCACCGTGCAGTGCAGGTCGGCGCCGTCGCGGGTGAACGTCTCGTGCGGCACCTCCTGCACCTCGACGTAGAGATCGCCCGCCGCGCCACCACCGGGGCCTACCTCGCCCTGACCGGCCAGCCGCACCCGCATCCCCTCGGCAACCCCGGCGGGCACCTTGGCGGTGACGTTGCGGCGGGCGCGGATCCGCCCGTCTCCTCCACACTGGCGGCACGGATCGGGGATCACCTCGCCGATTCCCCGGCACACCGGGCACGGCCGGGTGGTGACCACCTGGCCGAGGAAGGAGCGTTGCACGTTCTGCACCTCCCCGGCGCCACCGCAGGTATCGCAGGTGTGCGGCCGGGTTCCGGGCTCGCACCCCGAGCCCTCGCACTCTCGGCACACCACGGCGGTGTCCACGGTGAGCTCCCGGGACACCCCGGTCGCGCACTCCTCCAGAGTGAGCTGCAATCGGATCAGCGCGTCGGACCCGTTCTGCACTCGGCTGCGCGGGCCACGTCGGCCGCCACCAGGACCACCGGTCGCCCCGAAGAAGGCGTCCATGATGTCGCCCAGGCCGAACCCGCTGAACGGATCGCCGCCCGCACCGCGTCGCCCGCCCAGCCCGCCGGACTCGAGCGGGTCTCCGCCGAGATCGACGATCTGACGTTTCTGCGGATCGGTGAGCACCTCGTAAGCGGCGGTGATCTCCCGAAAACGCTGCTGCGCCCCCTCGTCGGGGTTGACGTCGGGGTGCAGTTCACGCGCCAGCTTGCGGTAGGCACGTTTGATCTGCTCCGCGCTGGCGTCCCTGGGTACGCCCAGGATCCCGTAGTAGTCCCTGGCCACGCTGGTGTCCTCCCGCCGCGACCGCTGGATCGCGGTGTTCGCTGTTGCTTGTGTGATGCTGTCGTAGCGAGCCTCGCCCCCGTTCAGCGGGTGGCCAGGATGTCCCCCACGTATCGGGCCACCGCCCGCACCGCGGCGATCGTGCCCGGGTAGTCCATTCTGGTCGGCCCGACCACACCCATCCCCCCGAGGACCCTGCCATGGGAGGCGTAGCCGATCGAGACCACCGAGGTGCTCCGCATCTCCTCGGCTTCGTTCTCCTCACCGATCCGCACGGTGACGGTGGCGGTGTCATGGGCTGCGGCCAGCAGCTTGAGCACCACCACCTGCTCTTCCAGCGCTTCGAGCACCTGGCGCAGCGAACCCGGGAAGTCGGTGACGTTGCGGGTGAGGTTCGCGGTGCCCCCGAGCACCAGGCGCTCCTCGGGATGCTCCACCAACGTCTCGATCAGGACCGTGGAGGCCCGCGCCATTGCGTCACGCAGCTCGACCGGAGTGTGCTCGGGCAGCTCGGCGACCATGGCCGAGGCCTCGGCCAGCCTGCGTCCGGCCAGCGCATGGTTGAGCAGCGACCGCAGCTGGGACACCTGCTGTTCGGAGATCACGTCACCCAGATCGAGCAGGCGTTGGTCCACCCGGCCCGCGTCGGTGATGAGCACCAGCATCAACCGGGCCGGGGTCACCGCGAGCACCTCAAGGTGGCGCACCGTGGACCTGCTCAGCGTGGGGTACTGGATCACCGCCACCTGCCGGGTGAGCTGGGCCAGCAACCGCACGCTGCGCCGCAATACGTCATCGAGATCGACCGCGCCGTTCAGGAAGGTCTGCACCGCGCGGCGCTCAGCCGCCGAGAGCGGCTTGATCTCCGAGAGCCGGTCGACGAACAGGCGGTAGCCCTTGTCGGTGGGCACCCGCCCTGCGCTGGTGTGCGGCTGGGTGATGTAACCCTCTTCTTCCAGTGCCACCATGTCGTTGCGAATGGTCGCACTGGAGACCCCGAGGTTGTGCCGCTCCACCAGCGTGCGCGAGGCGACCGGCTCGTGGGTGGCCACGTAGTCGGCGACGATGGCCCGCAGCACGTCGAACCGGCGGTCGTCTGCGTTCACGTCACCTCCTCGGCGCTTACGGTGACACCAAGTCTAATGCGCCCCGGCTCCTCCCCCCGACATCCGCAGCCGTCCGCGGCATGCTGGCCTCCCTGGACACCCTGACCGGCGTTCGGCGGCCCGGGCTGCCCTTGGGGCAGCACAGCCGACCACGTGCACCCACCTTTGCCGTGAGCAGGGCGGACGTCATCATGGGGGAACCAGCCGGTCCAGAGGAGTCTGGAAGTGGACGATCCATACAACCTGCAGCGATTCGTAGCTGCCCAGAACGAAATTTACGACCAAGTGCGCGCCGAGCTGCGCGAGGGCTACAAAATCGGGCACTGGATGTGGTTCATCTTTCCGCAAATCGATGGCCTTGGCCACAGTGCTACCGCGAAGCATTTCGCTATTTCTTCGCTCGCTGAGGCGCAGGCATATCTACGGCATTCGTCGCTGGGACCTCGCCTGATTGAATGTACGGGACTGGTCAAGGCCGTCACCGAACGAACCGCGAATCAGATATTCGGCTATCCCGACGATCTGAAGCTGCGGTCCTCCATGACATTGTTTGCCTATGCAGCCCCCGACCAGCCGCTCTTCCGGGAAGTCCTGGGCAAGTATTTCAACGGCGCAGAGGATTTGCTTACACAGGAGCGACTGTGACGGCACTCGCCCACAGCGGCGGCACAGCCGTCCGCTGTCCGGAAGGGGCGTCGGCGCCGGGGTAGATCAGAGGATGAGGTAACCTGACGCATTCTGCGGGATACCACCGTCCGCCATCCGATTCAGCACCAGCCGGCGCAGTGTGGTGTCGCGCGGCAACCGGTCCAGGTTCTGCATGCTCCTGGTGTGGAAAATGAAATAGACGGCGTCCTTCTGACCGTCAGTTGCTTCGCCGTACGGCGTGAAACGGCGACCGAAGCGGACGATATTCGACTCCGGTGGCAGAGTGTCGAGCAGGTACGGATCCAGCAGCCACGATCTCAGCGTGGCGATGCGGACGGGTCGTTCCGGGAAGTGCCGGGTGAAGAATGCCTTGGCCTGCGCCAGACTCTCGTCGACGAGCTCGGGCATGAGTGGGCCGGCCTCCGGAATGTGCAGGCCGAGCACCCATTCCTCGGGCTCAACGCCAGGTACCGGGCGCGCCGGTTGGTGGATCAGATACTGCAACCGGCCGAGCTGGTAGATCACACCGGTCCAGTGCGTGCACATCCACCAGTGCGTCCGCAGGCCGAACTGGCCGTCGATGCGGCGGTGCTTGCCGAGTTGCCTGCCGAGGTCGGCCAGCGTGGCCCAGCTGATCTTATCGCTGATGCCGCGGCCCTGGTGGTACCGGCGGACGTCGGGCAACGTGGCCAGGAACGCCACGAGCGAGACGTGTGGGTCGGTCGGCACCTGGAGGTCACGCTCGCCAGGGAAGGTACCGAGAAGCCGTCGCAGGGTGGCGGCGAACTCCCCGACCGCAGCCTCGTCGACATCGAGATTCTCGATGTCGGCTCGGTCGGCCGCGGTGACGCCGAGCAGCCGGTACTCGTCTGCGCTGGTCATCTGAATGACGGTAGTTACTTTCTGCGCCTACCGGTGCACCGTCCCGACCCGCCCGCGCCGTGGCCTGACTGTTCGGCGCCGATTCACAC
>JBOHHD010000384.1:0-17329 GCA_050700515.1 Pseudonocardiaceae bacterium | reverse complement strand
CTCCCGGATGGTGCAGGCCGCGGGCGGTGCCGGCGGCAGGGCGGGGAGGAGCAACGTGCGGCTGACGGTCCGGTCGAGTTCGGACCCGGCACCGGGCACGCCTCGAACGGTGCTGCACGTCGTCGATGTCTCCGCCGCCCAGCCGACGATCCCGGAGTGTGGGCGGGTGTCCGGAGCCCTGCTGGTGCTCACCGCGGGGACGAGAACCGCGTGGGAGCTCGTCGGCATCGCCGAGGCCTGCGCCGAGGCCGGGCACCAGGTCCTCGGCGCGTTCGTCACCCACCGCACCCCACCGAGCGACGATCGGCCGATCGAGTCCACGCCGGTGGACTCGTCCACGGTGGTTCCGTTCAGTGGCAAGACGATGGCAGGTTCGGCGTGACCAACACGAGCGCTTCGTCGCTGCCCGAGCCGCTGCTGGACCTTCAGCGCCTCGTGGCCGGGCTGCGCTGGCGGCGGCGCATCTGGATGTCCCTCGGCCTGCTGGGGCTGCTCGCGGGCGCACTGCTGGCGGTCCTCGTGCCGCCGCCCTCGACGGCGGTCGCCCGGATACTGATCACCCACGAGAATGATCAGGAATCGGTCAGCGGGAGCCTGATGGAGACCGATATCGCGCTGTTGGAGACGACCCGGATCGCCGCCGCGACGTTGCAGCGGATCGAGGCAGATGAGCGTCCCGAGGACTTCCTGAAGAGCTACTCGGGCGAGGGCTTGACCGGCAACATACTGGAACTGACGGTCCGCGCACCGAGTGACCAGGATGCGGTCATCCGGGCCCAGGCGCTGGCCGACACCTTCATCGCCGACCACCTCCAGCGCACCGAGGCCGCGGCCAACGCGGAGACCCAAGCCCTGATCGATCGCCGCGACCAGGCCGAGGCGGAACTCGCGCGGGTGGACGACTCGATCGCCGGGACCGCCGAGGGCACTGCCGAGCTCGAGGCCCTCTATGTACGCCGGGCCGAGCTCGCCGGGCAGATCCAAGAACTCGGAGCGCGCGCGCAGGAAGCCGGATCAGGCGCTCCGCGGGTCGTCGCGGGAACCCAGCTGGTGGATTCGCCCCGCGCGATTACCGGCTCGCCCCTCGTGGCGGCCGTCATGTACGCTGCGGTAGGTCTCATCCTGGGGCTCGGTGCTGGGCTCGCGCTGGCCGCCGTCACCAGCGTGGTGGCCGACCGCCCCGTCCTGCGCCGGGACATCGCCGCGCACCTCGGCGCATCGGTCATCGCGCAGCTGCCCGCACCACGTCGTGGACCGGCCCGGCTGTGGCGGCGCTCGTCCAGCGCGCAGGAGCGCAAGCGCGTCGCCGCGACGCTCGTCCGGGCCGTCCACGACGATCCCGGAGCCGTGTCGCTGTTGGAGCTCGGCTGTCCCCGAACCGCAGCAGCACTCGCCCTGGACATCGCCGAGGAGCTGGCAGGCGACCGCCCGGTCGTGGTCATCGACGGCCTGCCCGGCAGGCACCTCCGCAGCCTCGCCGGGAAGACCCTCACCAGGAAGGCGCAGCATCCGATCCGAATCCTGGACGGCGCCGAGCGTCCGGCCGGCGGGCCCTCGGCGCTCCCGCAGCCGGAGCGCCGTCTCGGTGTCGGCTCGGTCGGGCCCGGCGCCGCATGGACGGATCTTCGGCAGCTCGGTTCCGAGACCCTGCTCGTCGTTCGCGCCGGGCACTCCAGCGCGCTGTGGCTGCACACCGTCGCCCGGCAGCTGGCCGACGCCCGCATTCCGGTGATCGGCGTGGTGCTGGTGCATCCCGACCCCCGGGATCGCTCCGACGGCACGCTCTGGGATGCGCTGCACACCGCCCTCCGCGGGCGCGAGCGGCAACCGGCGAGCTCCACCTCCCCCGCCGAACTCCCCACGGTCGGGTCCACAACCACCACTACGGAAGCCACGGAGGCCTCGTGAACGTCACCTTGTTCGGACTCGGCTACGTCGGCACCGTCACCGCCACCTGCCTGGCGGCCCGCGGTCACCGCGTCGTCGGCGTGGACACCGATTTCGCCAAGGTGGTCGCAGTCAATACCGGCCGTCCGCCGGTGATCGAGCCGGGGCTGGACGAGCTGCTCGCCCAGGTGGTCGACTCGGGTGCGCTGCGCGCCACGGAATCGGTCCGCGACGGCCTGACCGGCTCGGAGCTGTCCCTGGTCTGCGTCGGCACTCCGTCCGCGGCGGGCGGCAGCACCGACCTGGTCCAGGTGAGCCGGGTGGTCAGCGAGATCGGTTCCGCGCTGGCCGGCACCCGGCAGCCACACACGCTGGTCATCAGGTCGACAGTGCCGCCGGGCACCGTTGACGACGTCCTCATCCCGCTGCTGGAAGCCAGCTCGGGGCGCTCGGTCGGCACCGACCTGCAGATCGCCATGTGCCCCGAGTTCCTGCGCGAGGGATCGAGCGTGGCCGATTTCTTCGATCCCCCGTTCCTGGTCATCGGAGGCTCGCCGGTCGCCGCCGCGGTGGTGCGCGAGCTCTTCGCGTTCCTCGACTGCTCCACCCATGTGGTCGCGACCCGGTCCGCCGAGAGCGTCAAGTACGCGTGCAACGCCTTCCATGCGCTCAAGGTGTCGTTCACGAACGAGCTGTCCCGGCTCTGTCAGACCCTCGACGTCGACTCCCGGGAGGTGATGGACATCTTCGTGCAGGATCGCCAGCTCAACATCTCCCCCGCCTACCTGCGCCCGGGCTTCGCCTTCGGGGGGTCGTGCCTGCCCAAGGACCTCCGCTGCCTGCTCTATCTAGGCCGGATGAACTGCGTTGACCTCCCGCTGCTGGGGGCCTCGCTGGCGTCCAACGAGCTACTCGTCCGCGAGGTCGCCGACCGGATCCTGCACTCCATAGATAGCGCTGCCGGCGCTATAGATGGCGCTGCCGCAAGCGACGGGCCCAACCGTCGGGTGGCGCTGCTCGGCCTGTCGTTCAAGCACAGCACCGACGATCTGCGGGAGAGCCCGAACGTAGCCCTCGCCGAGATCCTGCTCGGCAAGGGTCTGGACGTGCGGATCCACGACCCGGTCGTCAATCCGGCCAACCTGTCGGGTGCCAACCTCCGGTATGTCCAGGCCCGGCTGCCCCACCTGCAGAAGGTGCTGCACGACGACGCCGCGGACGCGCTGCGCGGCGCCCACGTGGCGGTCGTCTCGTCCACGGACCGCGACGTGGTGGCGGCCGTGGTCGCCGCGGCGCCCCCGGTCGTGCTCGACCTCAACGGCCGGCTCGGTGCCCCGCTGGAGGCGCTGGACGGCTACCAGGGGGTGGGCTGGTGAGCAGGGGAGGAGATCAGGAGAGGTGGCCGGACACATCGGGCATGAGCGCAGGACACAGCGTGCATGAGCGCAGGACACGCGGGGGTGGGGCCGGGCGGCGGCACGTCTGCATCGTGGTGCAGAACCTGCCGGTACCGTTCGACCGGCGGGTGTGGCTGGAGTGCCAGGCGCTGCGGACCGCCGGCTACGAGGTGTCGGTCGTGTGCCCGAAGGGCAAGGGCGACCCGGACTACGCGGAGCTCGACGGCGTCCACCTGTTCAAGTACCGGGCGTTCCCGCCGATCACCCGGCAGGTGATGTTCCTCGCCGAGTACGCCTACTCGATCCTGGCGACGCTGGGGGGACTGATCCGCGCCTGGCGGCGTCGGCCGTTCGGGACCGTGCAGGTGTGCAATCCCCCGGACGTGCTGTGGGCGGCGGTGTGGCCGTTCATGGTCCTGTTCGGCGTGCGGATGGTCTACGACCAGCATGATCTGTGCCCCGAGC
The DNA here is from genome assembly GCA_050700515.1 of Pseudonocardiaceae bacterium. Classification (GTDB taxonomy): domain Bacteria; phylum Actinomycetota; class Actinomycetes; order Mycobacteriales; family Pseudonocardiaceae. Next base: position 13,580 of record JBOHHD010000384.1, on the reverse strand, counting down.
TGTACAAGTCGCGGTTCGCCACGCCCGCTGCCCTGCCCTACCGCGCCCTGCTGCTGGCCGAGCGGATCACCTACCGGCTGTCCAAGCACGTCATCGCCACCAACGACTCCTACCGCCGGGTCGCGTTGGACCGGGGCGGCAAGCACCCGGCCGACGTGACGGTCGTTCGGACCGGTCCGGATCCGAACCGCATGCGCCGCGGTGAACCGGACGCGGCGTTACGCCGCGGCCACGACCACCTGCTGGTCTACCTCGGCGTGATGGGACCGCAGGACGGCGTCGACCTGGCGCTGCGGGCGATGGACCACATCGTGCACATCCGCGGCCGGACCGACGTGGCGCTGACCCTCATCGGCGACGGCGACGCCGGAGCCGAACTGCGTCGCCTGGCGACCGAGCTCGGGCTCGATGGCTACGTCGAGTTCACCGGGCGGGCGCCCGACGAGCTGGTGGCCCGGCTGCTCTCCACGGCCGACGTCGGCCTGTCGCCGGATCCGAAAAACCCGCTCAACGACGTGTCCACGATGAACAAGACGATGGAGTACATGGCCTTCGAGCTGCCGGTCGTCGCGTTCGACCTGATCGAGACGCGGGTCTCGGCCGGGGACGGGGCCGTCTACGCCGAACCGAACCGGGTCGAGGACTTCGCGGACAAGATCCTCGACCTGCTGGCCGACGAGGTCCGGCGCAAGCAGCTGGGCACGGTCGGTCGGCGCCGGGTCACCGACGTGCTCGCCTGGCGCCACCAGATCCCGCCGTACGTCGGCGTCTACGACCGCCTCACCGGCGGCTGAGTCTCTTCCAAGCCTCTTCCAAGCCTCGTTGAAGGAGACCGGCACACACCATGTGTGGCATCGCAGGCACGTATCTCTGGTCGGACGGCGGCCCGCTCACCGACCGCCTCACTGCGGCCGTGGCCCATCGCGGCCCGGATGGGAGCGGCCGGTACACCCACCGCGCCGGGGACGGTGAGGTTCACCTCGGGCACCGCCGGCTCTCGATCATCGATCTGTCGGAGACCGGGGCGCAGCCGATGGTCATCGATGGGCTGGCGTTGACCTACAACGGCGAGCTCTACAACTCCCCCGAGCTGCGCGCCGAGCTGGCAGCCGCCGGCGTCCGCTTCCGCGGGAGTTCCGACACCGAGGTCCTGCTGGAGGCGTGGCGGCGCTGGGGCACCGGCTGCCTGTCGCGGTTGCGGGGCATGTTCGCGTTCGCGGTGTTCGACGAGCGCACCGGCGAGCTGGTGCTGGCGCGCGACCAGCTGGGCATCAAGCCGCTGTTCCTGGTCCGCCGCGGCCAGGGACTGGTCTTCACCTCGGAGCTCAAGGCACTGGCGGGCACGCTCGGCCCGGAATTGCACGTCGACGAGGCGGCCCTGGTGGCCTCCCTGCTCTACTACTGGGTCCCCGACAGCCGCTGCGCGTTCCGGGAAGCGGAGAAGCTGCCACCGGGAACCTGGCTGCGCTGCCGCCCGGACGGGGTGGTCGAACGCGGGCGCTTCTGGTCGATCCGCGAGGTGGCCCAGGAGGCCGAGGACGCCGCGGCGGAGCTGGTCCCCGATGATCTGGTTGGGACGCCGGACCTGGCGGGGACGGATCTGGACGGCATCGTCGCCGACTCCACCCGCCGGCACCTGCTCTCCGACGTGCCGGTCGCCACCTTCCTCTCCGGTGGGCTCGATTCCAGCTACCTCACCGCGCTGGCCGCGCGCCACCAGGGGGGCATCTCCGCCTACACGATCGGGTTCCGGCCCGAGGACGCGCGTTTCGAGGCGATGCCCGACGACCTGCGCTACGCCCGGCAGGTCGCCGAGCGCTTCGGCGTCGACCTGCACGAGATCGAGATCGCCCCGCAGATCCTGGACCTGCTCCCGCAGATGATCTACCACCTCGATGAGCCGATCGGTGACCCGGCCGCGATCAACACATTCCTGATCTGCTCGGCGGCCCGCGAGGCGGGCGTCAAGGTGATGCTGTCCGGGATGGGCGCCGACGAGCTCTTCGCGGGGTATCGCAAGCATCTGGCGAACCTGCTCGCCGTGCGCTACCAGGGCCTGCCGGCGTTGGTGCGCAGACCACTGCGGTCGGTCGTGGACCGGCTGCCGGTGGCGACGTCGCGACGCGGATTGCGTTCGGTCCGGTTCGCCAAGCGCTTCCTGTCCTTCGCCGAGCTGCCGGAGGAGACGGCGTTTCGCCGCAGCTACACCATGTACGACCGGCTGGAGCTGCTCGGCCTGCTCAGCCCCGACCTCGCCGGAACCGTCGACGACGTGCTCACCGAGCACGCGGATACCTACCATGACAACGCGCTGCGCGACCACGTCAACCGCATGTGCCTGGCGGATGCCCGGCTGTTCCTGCCGGGACTGAACCTGGCCTATACCGATCGCGCCAGCATGGCCGCGTCGACCGAGGTGCGGGTGCCGTTCGTCGACGTGGAGGTGGTCAAGGCCGCGTTCGGCCTGCGGGGTGCGGAGAAGATCGCGCGACGCCAGGGCAAGCTCGCGCTCAAGCACGCGGCGTCGTCGATCCTGCCGCCCGAGATCGTGTACCGGCCCAAGGGGCTGTTCAGCGCGCCGCTGCGGGCGTGGATGAGTCGCGACCTCGCACCGCTGGTGGACGAGGTCGTGCACGCCGGCGCGCTGGTGTCGTCCGGATTCCTGCAGCGCGATGCGTTGCAGCGGCTCGTCGCCGAGGACGCGTCGGGGCAGCAGGACCGTTCGAAGCACCTCTGGCACATCTTGACCCTGGAGCACTGGTACCGCGGCGCGCTGGCGGCCCGGACCGGCGCGAGTAGAGCTGCGTAATGGGAGACGTCGTGAAGCAGGTAGTGCAGAACTACAAGACCGGTGAGCTGGCCTTGCTCGACGTGCCGGCCCCGATGTGCAAGCCCGGTGGCGTGCTCGTGCGCACCCGGTTCTCGCTGATCTCCACCGGCACCGAGCTGATGAAGGTCGGCGAAGCCAGCATGTCGATGCTGGCCAAGGCCCGCGCCCGGCCGGATCAGGTCGCCAAGGTGGTGCAGAGCGCCGCCACGGTCGGGGTGCTGGCCACCTACCGGAAGGTGATCAACCGGCTCGACTCCTACACCCCGCTGGGCTACTCCCTGTGCGGCGTGGTGGAGCAGGTCGGCGCCGGGGTCACCGACGTCACGGTCGGCGATCTCGTCGCCTGCGCGGGCAACGAGCACGCCCTGCACGGCGAGCTCAACTGGGTCCCCAAGAACCTCTACTGCCGCGTCCCCGACGGCGTGGCCGCCCGGCACGCGGCCTTCGGCACGGTCGGCTCGATCGCCATGCAGGGCATCCGGCGCGGGGAGCCGCAGCTGGGCGACGTCGCCCTGGTCATCGGGCTCGGGCTGATCGGGCAGCTCGTGGTGCAGCTGCTGGTCGCCTCCGGCGTCCGCGTGGTGGGGGTGGACCCCGATCCGGGTCGTTGCGAGCTGGCCGAGCGGCTCGGTGCGCTGGTCTGCGACGACCCCGGCTCCGGGGTGGTCGACACCGCGACCGATGAGCTCACCGCAGGTCACGGCGTCGATCAGGTCTACCTGGCCGCCGGGGGCAGCAGCAACGAGCCGGTCGAGCTGGCCGCCCGGCTGAGCCGGGACCGCGGCCGGGTGGTCGACATCGGCAAGTGCCGCCTGGACCTGCCGTGGAACGCCTATTACGAGAAGGAACTGGACGTCCGGTTCTCCCGGTCCTACGGACCGGGCCGCTACGACCCGGCCTACGAGCTCGAGGGACGGGACTACCCGATCGGCTACGTGCGCTGGACCGAGCGGCGCAACCTCGAATGCTTCCTCGACCTGATCGCCGGCGGGCGCGTCGACGTCGAGCCGCTGATCTCCCAGGTGGCGGACTTCGCGGCCGCCGTGCAGACCTACGAGGGGTTGAACTCCGGGGAGCTGAAGGCGATCGCCGTCCTGTTCCGCTACCCGGACCGGCCGGACGCCGAGGTGTCGGGGGCCGCCGAACCGACCGCGGCGGCAGTGCCGATCTCGTCCAACGGCGCCTCCTCCAACGGCGCCTCCGCCAACGGCGCCTCCGCCAACGGCGCCTCCGCCAACGGCGCCTGCACCAACGGGGCCTCCGCCAAGGGGATCTTCACCGAGGGGATCTTCACCGAAGGGGCCGCGTCCAACGGGCACGCCCCGGCCGTGCCGTCCCGGATGGTCGACGTCCGCAGTACCCCGACCGGCCAGGCGCTGCGGGTCGCGTTCATCGGCGCAGGCAACTACGCCTCGTCGATGCTGCTGCCGCACCTGGTGGGGCGCCCGGACGTCGAACTCCACCAGGTCGTCACGACCTCGGCGCTGTCGGCGGCCAACGCCAAGCGCAAGTTCGGCTTCGCATCCGCCTCCACCGACGTCGAGGCCCTGCTCGCCGACCCGACGGTCGACGCGGTCTTCGTGGTGACCAGGCACAGCTCGCACGCCGAGCTGACCCGACGGGCACTGCTCGCCGGGAAGGCGGTGTTCGTCGAGAAACCCCTCGCGCTGGACGAGGCGGAGCTGGAACTGGTGTGCTCCGCGGTCGCGGAGTCGGGCAACGACCGACTCCAGGTCGGGTTCAACCGGCGCTTCGCGCCGCTGCTGGGCCAGGCCAAGGACCGCCTCGGCCGCCGGGTCGGGCCCGCTTCGGTCCGCTACCTGATCAATGCCGGGCGGTTGGAGCAGAACAGCTGGTACGGGCGCCAGGACAGGGAGGGTTCGCGGTTCGTCGGCGAGGGCGGGCACTTCATCGACACGGTCAGCTGGCTGCTCGACAGTGAACCGTCGTCGGTCTTCGCCTGCGCCACCCCGGGCCCGAGCGATCTGCAGGTGATCCTGGGCTATCCCGACGGCTCCACCGCGGTGATCACCTACGCGACGTCCGGAGCGGCCGGTTTCCCCAAGGAGACCATCGACCTGCTGGCCGACGGCAAGGTCCTGCAGCTCGACGACTTCCAACGCACGTCCGTGCACGGCCCGAAGCGGTGGTCCACCCCCCGGCTGCCCCGCGGCCGGGACAAGGGCCAGCGCGCCCAACTCGACGCGTTCCTGGCAGCGGTGCGCGCCGGTGGCCCGATGCCCGTGCCGCTGGACTCGCTGATCACGACCACCCGGGCGACCCTCGCGGTGCAGACCAGCCTCTCCTCCGGGGCCCCGGTCCGGCTGGCGGCACCGGCCGCGACCATGGCTGGGGGGAACGGGATACACCCATGACCGATCTCGGGTGGTATCTGCGGCGGTTGTCCCGGATGGGACCGCGGGAGGTGATGGGCCGCGCGATCACGGCCGGACGGATCCGCCGCTGGCGTGGACTGCTCGACGCCCCGGATCCGACCGGGCCGGCGGCGCACCGGTTCACCGCCGTGCTCCCCGACGACGCGCTCGCCGGCGTTGCGGAGCAGGCCCGAGCGCACCTGATCACCACCGCCGACCGGCTGCTGGACGGCTACGCCGACTACTTCGGCATCACCCGCGACGACCTGGTCTGCCCGGACTGGTCCTTCGATCCGCGCACCGGTCGCCGCGCCCCGACCGACACCTACGCCTTCGACATCGACTACCGCGATGAGCAGGCCGTGGGGGACATCAAGCAGCTCTGGGAGCCCTCCCGTCACCAGCACCTCACCGTGCTCGCGGCGGCGTTCGCCCTCACCGGCGACGACCGGTACGCCTGCCGGGTGGCCGACCACCTCAAGTCGTGGTGGGCGGCCAACCCCCCGATGCGCGGCGTGCACTGGCTCAGCGGCATCGAGCTGGGCATCCGGCTGTTGTCCTGGGTGTGGGTGCGCAGGCTGCTGGAGGGCTGGCCGGGCGCGCCGAGCCTGTTCGAGGACAACCCGGAGGCCCACCACCACATCCGGCACCACCAGCGGTGGCTCGCCGCGTTCCCGAGCCGCGGCTCGTCGGCGAACAACCATGTCATCGCCGAGGCGGCCGGCCAACTCGCGGCGGCGTGCGCCTTCCCGTGGTTCCCCGAGTCGTCGCGCTGGCGGACCGACGCCCTGCGGCTGCTGGATGGGCAGTTGCAGCGCAACACGTTCCCCTCGGGGCTCAACCGCGAACTCGCCACGGAGTATCACGGCCTCGTCCTGGAGCTGGGTCTGGCCGCTGCGCTGGAGGCCGACGCGGCCGGAGTGGCGGTTCCGGAGTCGACGTGGTCGGTGCTGATCCGGATGACCGACGCGCTCGCCACCGTCGTCGACGGGCAGCTGCGGCCGCCCCGGCAGGGCGATGCCGACGACGGCCGCGGCCTGGTCGTCGATGGAGAGGATACGGACCGCTGGGCGTCGCTGCTGGCCACCGGGGACGCCCTGTTCGGCCGGCCGGCGTGGTGGCCCGCGGTAGCGGTCACCGACGTCCGCACTGCCCTGCTGAGCGCGTTGGCCGGGGCTCACCGGACCGGTACCGATGAGCCCGGTACCGACGGGCGCCGCGCTGAGGCTGTGCGCGGGGCGGTCCGGCCGGCACAGCGGCCGTCCCACCTCGCCGACGCGGGGCTCACCCTCTTGCGGGTACCGCCCGGCGAGGCCGGGGGCGAGATCTGGTGCCGATGCGACGGCGGGCCGCACGGGTTCCTGTCCATCGCGGCACACGCGCACGCCGACGCACTGTCGGTGGAGGTCCGCCACGACGGGGTCGACGTGCTCGCCGACCCCGGCTGCTACTGCTACCACGGCGAGCCGCAGTGGCGGTCTTACTTCCGCTCCACGCTCGGACACAACACCCTCGAACTTGACGGCGCGGACCAGTCGAGGTCGGGCGGACCGTTCCTGTGGACTCGCCACGCCCGCAGCCGGGTGCTCGTCGCGCACGCCGAGGCCGAGGGGGTGTCACGCTGGCGGGCCGAGCACGATGGGTACGGCCGCGCCGTGGTGCACCGCCGGTCGGTCGAACTCGACGCCAGAACGCGGGAACTGCGGGTGTCGGACGACGTCAGCAGCCCCCGGCGGCACCACTGCCGGCTCGCCTTCCACCTCGGCCCCAGGATCACCGTTGATCTCGACGGAAGCCGGGCCATGCTGGGTTGGACGCACCGGGACCGGGAGCGCACGGCCGTGCTCGATCTCCCGGCCGAGCTGACCTGGACGGCGCACCGCGGCGAAACCGACCCACCCCTCGGGTGGTACTCGGCGGGGTTCGGCCGACGGGAACCTGCCGTGACCCTGGTCGGTCGCGGGATCATCACACCCGGTGCCGCCGCGCTGATTACGCTGCTGCACTTCGACCCGTGAACCCGGTCAAGGAGATGATCAGCATGGTCAACCGGACGGTGCCCCTGCCTGGTCTGGCTGCGCTGCTGGTCCTGGGCCTGCTCCTCGCCGGGTGCACCACCGAACCCGATCCGGCGCCGACCGGGACCGGATCGGAAGCGGTACCGGCGCTCACCGGTGAGGTGAGCGCGGTCTGCGGCCACACGGTGCCCGGGCCGGCGATTGCACCGTCGGGCGCGGTCATCATCGATCCGGCCGTCGAGGGCGATCTCGCGGACAAGAACCGAAGCAGCCCAGCCGGGACCACGTTCTGGCTGGCCCCTGGCACCCACACGCTCACCGGCGACCGATACGCGCAGGTCGGGGCGAAGGACGGCAACACCTACCTCGGTGCGCCGGGAGCAATCCTCGACGGGCGAGGGAAGAACCAGTATGCGTTCACCACCGATGCCCAGAACGTGACGATCCGCCACATCACGATCCGCGGGTTCGTCCCACCCCAGGATCAGGGGGTCGTCAATCACGACTCCGGCAACGGGTGGGTGATCGAGCACAACACCATCGAGGACAACGCGGGCGCCGGGTTGATGGCCGGGGCCCGCCAGCAGGTACGGGGCAACTGCCTGCGCAACAACGGCCAGTACGGCATGAACGCCTACCAAGCCGGCAACGGGATCGCCGGGCTCGTCGTCGAGGGCAACGAAATCGTCGGGAACAACACCGAGGACTGGGAGAACAAGGCGCCGGGCTGCGGCTGTTCCGGAGGCATGAAGCTCTGGGCCGTCGACGGCGCGGACGTGCGCAACAACTGGATCCACGACAACCGCGGCGTCGCCCTGTGGGGCGACACCAACAACAACGACGTCCTCATCGAGGGCAACCTGATCGAGGACAACGACGCCGAGGCCATCTTCTACGAGACCGGCTACAACGTGGTGATCCGGGACAACATCATTCGCCGCAACACCTGGGTGACGGGCAGGCAGTTCGCCGACGAGGGAGACAACTTCCCGATCGGAACGATCTACCTGTCCGAGGCCAGCGGTGAACCCCGCGTCCCGGCCCGCACTGACAAGATCGAAATCTACGGCAATGTCCTGGAGAACAACTGGGCCGGGATCACCGCCTGGGAGAACGCCGACCGGTTCTGCAACAGCCCCACCAACACCTCCACCGGCACCTGCACCCGGCTCGTGGCCTCCGACGCCCAGTGTGCCCAGCCCGGTATCGCCCAGGCGCCCCTCTACGACGACTGCCGGTGGAAGACCCAGCGGGTCGATGTCCACGACAACACGTTCACCTACGACCCGGCGGTCGTCGGATGCGCCGAGGGATTCAGCGCTCGCATGGCGCTGCTGTCGAACTACGGCACCTATCCGGACTGGTCCCCCTATCAGGACACCGTCGTCCAGGAGGCCATCACCTTCCGACAGGACAACCGGTGGCACGACAACACCTACCTCGGTCCGTGGACATTCATGCCCTACGACACCAGCGAGCTGATCGACGCCGCCCAATGGCAGGCCCAGCCGTACAACCAGGACACCGGTAGCACGTTCGCCGACGTCGCCCCGGGCGGGAATTGCTGATGCGGCGGGAGAAGCACCGTGAGTGACCCGCGGCAGGCCGGCCGGACCGCCACCGCACGGTGGCCCGCGTCCGAACCACCCACCGGCGTTGCCGACCGACGAACCGGCATCCCCCGGTGGGTCGGCGTGGTGTGGGCCCTGCTGCTGATCAACACGCTCGGTACGCAGGGAGCGCAGATGCTCCTGCCGATCCCGCGGCCGGTGACGCAGCTGATCACGCTGGGCGCGCTGCTGGCCGCGTTCGGGTTGGCGCTGCTGCTCAATCCCCGGGTCCGGGTGCGACCAGGTGCCTACCTGCTGCTGCTGAGCCTGCTGGCCGTCGTCAGCATCGCGTCGAGCATGTGGCTGGCGTCAGGAGCGGGCTCGCTGTACCGCTGCTTCCGGCTGAGCCTGTTCGTCCTGACGCTGTGGCTGCTGTCCGGCTGGTGGCGCGGCGGACTGCACTTCGCCCGCTATCACCTGTACGTCCTGAGCACCGTGCTGCTCACGGTGCTGGCCGGCCTCGTCATCGCGCCGGGTTCGGCGTTCTCCGGCCCCGGTGGCCGGCTGGTCGGCGTGATCTGGCCGATTCCGGCGCCTCAGGTCGGCCAGTATTGCGCCGTGGCAACCGGGTTGGCCACTTTGCTCTGGCTCACCCGGAAGATCGACGGCCGCAGCGCCGCAGTGATTTCCGTGCCTGCGGTGGTTCTCCTGTTGCTCAGCCACACCCGCACCGCGCTGCTCGGCCTGGTCGCCGCGCTGGCCGTGGCCGGCCTGAGCCTCGCGTTCGCCAACGCGCGAGCCCGCCGGGCCCTCGCGACGGCCGTGGGGCTGGGCACCCTCATCGCCGTCGCGTTCGGCGGGGTGATCATGACCTGGCTCAGGCGCGGCCAGGACGCCGAGGAGCTCGCCGACCTCACCGGCCGGCAGAAGGTGTGGAATGCCCTGCTCGCCGAGGAGCGCAGCGTCGGTGAGCAGTTGCTCGGAGTGGGGCTGACCGATAAGTCCTTCGGCGGCCTGCCCATCGACAACAGCTGGCTGTCGATCTACCACGAGCAGGGCTGGGTGGGCATCGCCATCGTGGTCACCATTTTCGGCGTCCTGATCACCACCGCGGCACTGCGGCCGCCGTCCCCGGCGCGTGCGTGTGCCGTCTTCCTGATCTTTTACTGCCTCGTCGCCTCGTACACCGAGGCCGGTCTCGGCGACGCGTCGCCGTACCTGCTGCACCTGGCCGTGGCGACGTCGCTGCTGGTCCACGGCACGGGAACGCGTCCGGAAAGCGGAGCGCCAGAAAGCAGAGGGACAGCCGGATGAAGGTGCTGGTGGTCTACAACAGGTACCGATCCGCCCAGCCCAGCGGTGAGGACCGGGTGGTCGACCAGGAACGGACCCTGCTCGCCGAGGGCGGGCACCAGGTCAGCACCTTCGAGCGACGCAGCGACGACATCGCCGCCATGTCGCTGCTCGGCAAGGTCGCGGTTCCCTTGCAGGTTCCGTGGAACCCGGCGGTGCGCGCCGAACTGGCGACCCGGCTACGGGCGGAGCGGCCCGACGTCGTGCACGTGCACAACACCTTCCCGCTGCTGTCCCCTTCGGTCGTGGCCGCGTGCGCGGACGCAGGAGTCCCGGCCGTGGCGACCTTGCACAACTACATGATGGTGTGCGCACCCGGCACGCTCTACCGGGACGGCCAGGTGTGCACCGACTGCACCCACCGGCTCCCGCTGCCCGCGGTGCGCCACGGCTGTTACCGCAGCTCCCGGCTGGCCACGGTCCCGATGGCGGTCAACCTGGTCGCCAACCGCCGCCGCTGGTGGTCGGGAGTGGCGCGGTTCTTCTGCATCTCCGCGGCGCAACGCACGATCCTCGTCCAGGCCGGCATGCCGGCCGAGCGGCTGGCCGTCAAGCACAACTTCGTGATCGACCCCGGTGTCCAGAGGGACGGTCCGGGCGGGTATGTGCTCTACCTCGGGCGGCTGACGGCCGAAAAGGGCATTCCCCTGCTCATGTCGACCTGGGAGATGCTTACCGCAGGCGGTGGTCTGGGCGTGCCGCTGGTGCTGGCGGGTACCGGTCCCCTGCAGGAGGAGGTGGCGCGGTGGGCGCAGGACCGTACCGACGTCCGGTACGTCGGTCTGCAGTCGAGAGCGGAGTGCGCGAAGCTGATGGCCGACGCGGTGACCGTGGTGGCGCCGTCGATGTGGATGGAGACGTTCGGCTTGGTGGTCGTGGAGGCGATGGCAGCGGCTGTGCCCGCCGTCGCCGCCGCCCACGGCGGGTTCGCCGAGCTCGTCCAGGACGGCGTGACGGGATTGCTGCACCGGCCCGGTGACCCGGCCTCGCTCGCCGAGTGCCTCCGGCGGGTGGTGGCCACGCCCGAGGCCAACCGGGCCCTAGGTGCGGCCGCCCGGCGTCGCTACGAGCAGGGCTTCACGCCGGCAACGGGGCTGGAGCGCCTGATTGCCGGCTACGAGGCCGCCATCGCCGGATCAGGTTCGGGGGAGACGCAGTGAAAGCAGTGAAAGAGGTCGGCCAGGATGGCGCGCCGGTCCTGCCCCCACCGCTGCGCGGACCGATCACGATCGCGGCGATCCTGGCTGCCCTGCTGCTCACCGTGGTCGCCGTCCGATATGCCGATGAGACCGCGCCCGGCCGGGTGGACACCTGGGCTCGGCAGGTGGTGCAGCAGTGGTGGCCCGAGCCCGGAATCGGCGCCCTCCTGATCGACTTCGTCGGCGAGCCGCTCGGGGCGATCCTGCTGGTGGCCCTGCTGACCGCGGTCAGCCTGGCCCTGGGCAGACGGCGGCTGGCCGTCGTCGTCGTCGCAGGCGTGGGGGTGACCGGCGTCCTCACCACGGCGCTCAAACCGGTGGTCGGCCGAACGATCCACGGCGGCTTCCTCAGCTACCCGAGCGGGCACACGGCCACGGCGACGGTGTTCGCCCTCGTCGTCCTGCTGCTGGTGGTGGACCTGGTCAAGCTCAGCAGGCTGCTCGGCATGCTGCTGATCCTGTCGGGAGCAGTCGTGGCCGCAACGGCCATGGCGCTGGCCCAGGTCACGCTGGGCGCCCACTACCCGACCGATACCGTCGGCGGCTTCTGCCTCGCCATGGTCGTCGTGCCCACGACGGCGTACCTGATCGACCGATTATCCGAACCGCGCCTCGGTAAGAACGACCACACCTGACGAGAGCAGCGAGCAGAACCTCTCCCCGGTCTCCGCCAGTCTGTACATCTTTCCGTTAGTTGTTTGATCCAGCCCGCTGACCCGCACCGGTAGGTACGCGGAGGTGGCCGACACGATCCGCGCCGGCATCGCCAGCGGGACGCTCGGCCCTGAGCAAAGGACGTGGCGGTGTCCCGGTAACCGGTCATCGCACTGGTACGCCGGATCATCCGCCAGATTGGCGGGGACCTGGCTCAGCGTGGTTCGGGCTGTGGTGATCGCGGCGAGGCCAGAGGGACAACGCATGACACTTCCTCGCCTCAGCAGTCATCATCATGACACCTACTCCACAGATTCCCTGTCACGTCTCTTCTCGGGGGATTGCGACACCCCCGTATGTATCATGAACGGAATTTCTCACCCCCTCTCAGCGAAAGACGACTTCACCTTCTGCTCCGTTGCCATGGCGAACGACGACAGCCGCGCCTTGGTCTTTGACTTCATTCGCATAGTTGCGGTGCGAAACCACTCACGCATCGGGCTCCTTGGTCTGATCCCGCGCGCAACATCGCCACCTTTTTCCTAGCCCTCTGGTGTGCTGGAGAGACTTTTGATTGTCGGGTTTTCGTCCGACTGCGCCGAAGGTGTCCACCGCGATCGGGGTGCTGATCGGGGCAGAGCTGGGTCGCCATAAAGGGCAGGACACGATTCCTGGTTCCAGCAGTTCCATCCGGTCGAAGAAGTGGGTGAGTTGATGGGGGGTGCGGGTGGTGATCGCCGGGGTGGTGTGGGCGTTCCATAGGCGGGTGGCGGTCAGCATCGCCGCCGGGTGCAGGACGGCAGTGGGATGGACCAGCAGCAGATAACTACCCGCAGGCAGAGCATCCAGCAGTCGGGTCACGATCGCGTGGGCTGAGGCGTCGTCGAGGAGGGGGTGCAGGGTCTGCACCAGCAGCGCGACCGGCCGAGTGAGGTCCAAGGTCCTGGTGGCGTGGGCCAAAATCTTCTCCGGCTCGCCTAACTCGGCATCGAGATAGCCGATCCTGCCTTGGGGGGTACTGATGAGCAGTGCCCGGGCATGGGCCAAGACCAGTGGATCGTGATCGACATAGACGATGCGGCAGTCCGGGGCGATACCCTGAGCGATGTGGTGAGTGTTGCGGGTGGGCAGCCCGGGGCCGATATCGAGGAACTGACGCAGGCCCACCTCAGCGGCTAAATGACGGACCGCGCGGTGCAGGAATCCCCTGCTGGCACAGGCGATGTCGGTGATGTCAGGGATGAGGACACGAATCTGTGCACCCAGCATGCGGTCGATCGGGTAGTGGTCTTTACCACCCAGCCAGTAATTCCACACCCTGGCCGCGTTCGGCTTCCTGGTGTCAATCACCGGATGGTGATGCTGGTCGAGTACTGGCGGACAGGTCCTCAATGCTGACATCATCCGGGACCGGAAATCGTTCAGCATGGTTCGATCCTGACGTCATCCAACGGCACCGGTGTCCGGACGGCAACCAATCCCACCGCGTGATCGGTGTCGATGACCGTTCCCCACCGCACGTCCACCCTGATTTCCTGGTTTCGGGCATGAGGATTCTTGCGGTTGGCGTAGATGATGCGGTGGGTCACCAAACCCCGCTG
>JBOHHD010000383.1:0-8974 GCA_050700515.1 Pseudonocardiaceae bacterium | reverse complement strand
TCTGCGGGCTGGTGTCGGATCGGGCCATGCACTATGCCGAAGAGACTGACGATCCGCTGTTGATCGCCGCCGCTACCTGGAGCCTGGGCCACGCGCTGCTCACTGATGACCAACCCGGCGGAGCGCTCGACCTCGCCATGAGGGGAGCAGAAAAACTAGCACCGCTCCTGCCGGACGGAAGCGCTGAGCACTTTTCGCTCTATGGCGGGTTACAGCTGGTGGCGACCCTGGGTGCACTGCGTACCGGCGACCCTTGGAGAGCCCGGGATATTCTACGCGGCCCGGCTCATGAAGCCGCGATGCGCGTCGACGAGATGCACCACTACCACAACACACTGTTCTTTGGTCCGACGAATGTTGGTATCCACCGCGTGAGGGTGGAGTATGAGAGCGGTGAAGTCGGTGAAGCGCTGCGCCTGTCGAACGACGTGGATATTTCCCATACACCGTCTCTGGAGCGTAAGAACAGCCTGCTTTATAAAGTCGCCCAGTGTTACGAATGCAAGGGTAACGACACTGCGGTTTTCGTCCATCTGAAAATGGCCGAAGCATTGTGTCCGGAAGATTTTCGGCACCGGCAGGACATACGCAGCATGGTACGCACATTGGTGAAGCGGGCGAAACCTTCCTACGCTTCCGAGGTCCGGGCTTTTGCCGGAAAAATCGGGCTACTCGAATGATGCGCTTCATTGATACATCAACGAACTCACGGTTCGCCCTCGCGACCGAACCAACCAGCTAAAGCTCTACCGTTCGCTCTTGATCGCTGTCTTTCCGATAAATATTCTCTGCCCCTCATAGCTGGCAGGGGTTGTGGACGGACCGCCGATGCCCTATCCCCCCTGTTTCGCCGGTCTGGCCATCCCACTGGGGAAGGCAGACGGCGCAATGCGGCAAACAACGACAGTGGTGGCGCTCGGCGGTGAACCTGTGACCGTAGTCATCACCGTATATCGCCAGACGGTCAGGCTTGATACCACTCATGTCGAAGACTTTGAGCGAGCGCTCATCCAGGCCGCTCAAGAAGCCCACAGTCACAAGCCATGAACCGGGGCGGATCAATCACACCAAGACCACCGATCGGCTGGATTTTCCTTGATCGTCACCGGCACGACGGGTACACCATTCGCTGGCAGCGTGGTGACGCGGTGGCCTACGTGCTTGCCGGACGGCAGATGTTCTCCCCCCAGACGGCAGATGTGCTGCACACCATCACCGTATCGCCGACTGGATGGACTGACCTTGCCGAGATCCGGCGGCTTGGACAGTCCTGGTTGCGCCAGGCATCGTCAGTTGCCCCTCGTCAGTGAGCGTCTGGGAGTCTATCTTCGGCAACGAGTTCTGGTTCTGGCCCGTATTTTGTGATCGACTTGACCTGTTGTTGGTCAGGTGGGGTGCAGGATGCGTTTGCGTAGCAGGTCGAAGTTGGCGCGACCGTACATCTGTCGTTTGATCATTTTGATGTGGTTGATGTTGCTTTTCACCGCACCGGAGTTGTGCGGCAGGGTGAGTCCGTTGAGGACAGCGTCGTAGTCATGGCGCAGGCCATGCACGAATCGGTGTAGAGGGGGTAGTTCATCGGCTTCGACCGTGTTCATCCACTCGTTGAGGCGTTCACCGCCCTGGTTAGTGAGGATCTTGGCGAACTCGGTGACGTGGTTCGCGGTGGCGTCTAGGTGCGAGCAGGCAGTGCGGACCTGGGTGAGCTGGAGGTGTTGGTCCTCGTCGAGGTCCTCGGGGTGGTGCAGCATCCACGAGGCGACGTGCCGGACCTTCGGCGCCGCGGGCTTGGGCGCTGGTGCGGCGCCAACGGCGCGCAATGGTGCGAGGTAGTCGGCTACCGTGCCGCGGCTGCCCCGGTAGCCCTGCTCGCCGATCTCCTGGAAAAACGCGCTGAGGTTGGTGATCTCAGCGTTGAACCGCTCGTGCAGGGAGGGCTTGAACTCATCGGGCACACTGGGACGGCCGGCGCGGGAGGTCGCGGTCACCTCCTCCACGCTGGCCGCTCGGGAGAACTTGCGCACGGTTTCCTGGGCCAGCCCGAGTTCCCGCATGCTCGGCTTGATGCCCTTGCCCTGTGCCTTCAACGCCTGGACCTGCTCGAAACGGGCCGTGGACCGGGCCACCAGACCGGAGTTGGCCCGGCCAGTGGCGTGGACCGCCTCGGCTACCGCGACCAGATCGACGGTCTCGGCAACGTCCGCCGCAGCGGCCGAGGCGCTGGCTGGAGTCTCGGGCGGTGTCTGCTGCTGGCTCTCCCGCTCGCGCAGGCAGCCATGGTGGGCGGCGACGGTCTTCTCGACCTGTTCGCCCAGGCTGTGCCACAGATGCCACCGGTCAGCTACTTGCACCGCCCTCGGAGCGCCACGCTCGGCGGCCTCGGCATACGCGCCGGCACGATCCCGGCAGATCAC
This sequence comes from Pseudonocardiaceae bacterium, assembly GCA_050700515.1. Taxonomy (GTDB): domain Bacteria; phylum Actinomycetota; class Actinomycetes; order Mycobacteriales; family Pseudonocardiaceae. Next base: position 6,560 of record JBOHHD010000383.1, on the reverse strand, counting down.
CTCGGTGCCGGGATGCTCACCCCACCAGTCGGCGAACGTGTCGGCCTTCCGGTCGGCCAGCACGTCGACCGGCCGAGGTGTATCCATGTCGATCAAGACCGTGCCGTAGCGCCGGTTGCGCCGCAGCGCGAAGTCGTCCACCCCCAGCACCACCACTACACCGACCTCGGGATCGAGCAGGCCACCCACCAAGCACAGCAACACGTTACGGCCGGCGGACAACCCCAACCCAGCAGCCAACCGTGAGCCGGCGCGACCGGCCAACGCCACACCGATCACAATCACCATCTCCCGCAGCAGCACGGTCGGCCGACCGTAGCGCTCGGTCAAGCCTTCGACCTGCTCGACGAACGTCTTGACCCGGCAGTCTTGGGTGCGGCAGACAAACCGACGCACCCGCAGGCAGATCACGACCCGCCGACCAGCCAGCGCGGCATCGGCCACCCGACGCTCATAACGACTATGCACCCGAGCCGAGTTCTGGCCACAACCGGCGCACACCACCCTCTCAACCCGAAGACGCGCCCACAACCACACCGCATCGCGGATCCGCTCGACACACTCGATCAACACCCTCCCCAAGTCAGGCAACAAAACACCCAGACCACGATCACCACACAACCAAGCATGATCACAGACCACCGCAGAACGCCCCCAGCCGAGGCCATGTCAATCACGAAATACGGGCCAGAACCAAGACAGATTGCTCAAAACACGATAGACCAACCACAACCGAAGCGGCCAACCAACGATTTCGCTGGCCGGCTTCCCGCCTCACCTCCACAATGGCGTGCATGGATGATCGCGAACATTCCGAAGCGGTGTTCGTGGCCGCCTCACCGCAGGCTCTCTACGAGATGGTCTCCGACGTGACCCGCATGGGCGAGTGGAGCCCAATCTGCAATGCCTGCTGGTGGGACGAGGGTGACGGCCCCCGGGTCGGCGCATGGTTCACCGGCCGCAACGTCACCCCGGAGAAGACCTGGGAGACCCGCTCCCAGATCGTGGTCGCCGACCCGGGGCGCGAGTTCGCGTTCCAACTACGGGGCAGCTGGACCCGCTGGGGCTACACCTTCGAACCGGTCGACGGCGGAACCCGCCTTACGGAGTCGTGGCACTTCCCGCCCGCTGCCGTCGCCGGCTTCCGAGAGCGCTTCGGCGAAGACGCCGACGCCCGACTGGAGATCCACAAACAGCAGATGCGCGAGGGAATTCCCGCGACCCTGGCCGCGATCAAGGCTGCAGCCGAGAACATAACCGCTGTCAGGTGAGGCCGCAGAGCAGGACTTGACCGGCGCGGGCCTAGTCCCAAGGCCGTGTAGTTAAGGGGTGGGCGTGGTTGTCAAGTCGGTTGAAACGAGCAACGGAGTCCCTGCTAGAACAGCGTCGACCAAGATCGCTAAAATACAGGAACTCTGTTGGTTGTCCAGTCTGTCACCACCTCCGCGACCAACTCATCCAGGCCGCAGGCGTCATCGCCGACACCATGATCGATCTCGTGGACACCATCGGCTGCCACGTTCTCACCAACCTGCTCCCCACCCGACGCCTGCGGATATGCCCACGCATCGTCAAACGAACCATCTCCAAATATCAGGCCCGAGGCCCCAACATCGACCGGACCAACTACAAGGCCACCTTAGGCATCGACATCCTGGCCCCACCAAAGAGCTTGACGACCACCACAAACGCCTAACTACACGATCTTGCGGCTAGCGCTCACCGGCGCGCCGGTGCCGCAGCTGGTGCCGTGGCTCATCGGGCTGGGCGCGATCGCGCCGCTCATCATCGCGCTATCAGCGGTGTCCTCCTACGTCGCGCACAAGATGTCGTTCGACTCCCACGACGACATCCGGCGGGCACTGTTCGACGCGTTCGAGCGCCTGGCGCCCGCCTATTTCCTGCGCCGCCGCAGCGACGACGCCACGGCGACCGCGTCATCGGACGTCGAGCTCTACACCGTGCACCACCTTCCCGCCCGCGTCGTGGCCAGCGTGGTACCCAGCTGCGCGGCCATCGGCCTGGCTGTGCTGCACCCGGTGCTGCTCGCTGCCGTAGCGTCGTTCCTGGTGCTGCTCGCGACCGTTCCTGGCCGGCTGCGAGCCCGCGCCGCCGCCCAGGGCGAGGAAATCCTCGACCGCGGTGGCGCGCTGTCGGCGGATCTGGTGGACAGCGTGCAAAGCCTGCGCGAGGTCACCGCCTTCGGTGCGCAGCGGCTCCAGCTGCGACGCATCGACGTCAACGCGCGAGCGCTGGGAGCCGCGCGGGTCGCGCACGGCCGCCGGGGCGGTATCGAGAAGGCGATCACCGACGTCCTCGTCGGCTTCGGGGTAATCGCAGTGCTGGGTGTCGCCGCGGTACTCGTAGACGCCGGGGCGCTGGCGCCGTTCGCCTACCCACCCGCCGTGGTGTTCGCCGCAGCGGCGTTCGTACCTCTCGGAAAGCTGACCGGGGTGGGCCGCGAGATGAACCGGATGGCCGCCGCTGCCGATCGGAGCACGACGCTGCTCGACGAGCCCTCGACGGTCATCGACGCTCCAGGGTGTGCGCGCGCCCGGGTGATCGAGCCCCGGGTCAGCTTCGAGCACGTGAGCTTCCGCTATACGGGCGGCCCTGCCGCTGGCGCTGGACGACGTCAGCTTTACCGTCGAGCCGGGTGAGACCGTCGCGCTCGTCGGTCATTCCGGTGCCGGGAAGTCGACCTGCGTGAACCTGCTCCTGCGGTCGTGGGACCCGGTCGCCGGGACGGTGTCGATCGGCGGCCACGACCTGCGCCGACTGCCGCTCGCGCAGCTGCCCGAACTCGTCACGCTCGTCCCGCAGGGCGTCTACTTGTTCAACGACGACGTGCTGGGCAACATCCACATCGGCCGGCCCGACGCGACCGACGCGCAGGTCGAGGCCGCCACCGCCCAGGCGACCGAGTTCATCGAAGCCCTCCCGCGCGGATACCGCACCCAGCTCGGCGAGCCCGGCGCTCGGCTGTCCGGCGGCCGGCGCCTGGCGATCGCGCGGGCGATCCTCTCGCCGGCCCCGGTCCTGGTGCTGGACGAGGCGGTGAGCAACCTCGATACCGAGTCCGAGGTCGCGTTGCACCGGGCGCTGACCCGGCTGGGCGGTGAGCGCACTTTGCTGATCATCGCGCACCGCCCGGCGACGATCCGGACCGCGAGCCGCATCGTGGTGCTACGCGACGGCCGCGTCGTGGAACAGGGCCACTACGACGACCTGCTGACGGCTGGCGGGTCGTTCGCCGAGCTCATATGACATGGTCTCCCCTCATGCTGAACGGCATCTTCTGGCCGGGGTCGGCTACGGACCGCGCGGCTCAGTCGTCCGCCGAACTCCGCGAACAGGTGGACAACTTCCGGTCCGGACCACCGAACATGCCCCAGCGGAGGGTGGCGGAACTACAGGTCTACGACAACGTGATCTATGCAGCCGGGAACACCTCGATGGAACACACCCGGTTGGAAATCCTCGGGCTGGACAACATCTTCGCCGACGCCGGGGAGCAATTCATTGAGCCGAGCCTGGAGGAACTGATCGCCCGTGACCCCGAGGTGGTGATTCCGCAGTACGACTTCGTCGACGGCGACGGACCACCGAAGACACTTCAGCAGACTCGGAAGGAGTTCCTGGCACCGCCCAGTGTCCAGGAGATGCAGGCGGTCAGGACTGGGGCGGTGCTGGGTGTGCCGGTCGGCGAGGCCGCCGCGGATCCACTCGCGGTCGACGGGCTCGCCACCCTGAGCAGGGCACTCACTGCACTCCGCTGAGCCGTCGCACCGAGGGTGGCCGCGCCGGCCAATACCGCGACGATCCCCACCGTCAGCACGACACCGGAGGGTTCCTCACGGCTGAAATATGCGCATAGGGCACCGCGGCCATGGCGAGCATCCCGGCCGGAGCTGGAGTGCCGCCATCGGGGAGAGGCTCGGCGGATATCCCATGTCCGACCGGTACGGGTGCTTGCTTCGCTCCGTTGCGTTACGGTCACGCTCGGTACGACCGCCGACGGAAGGGGGTCAGGCCGTGTTGCCACGTCACTGAATTTCAGTGCCTGCGTTCCGTCCGGTCGGGCGGACTACCTCGGGCTGCGACGGTTGTGCTGATCCATCCCGGATGATCCGAGCTGATCTGAGCACATAGTTCCCGGGACGTCATCCCTCGCGGCTCCTCGAAACCGGGAGAGGATGTCATGAGTATTTCATCAGATTCCACCCTGACGACAGCGGAGATCCAGTCGGCGCTGTCCGCTGTCGTCGAGCACACCGTCGGCCCCCAGGCTGGCGAGATCGACCGCACCGGGGCATACCCGCGCGACGGCATGCAGGCGCTCGGCGACGCCGGGTTACTCGGTCTGCTCAGCGCAGCGGAGGTCGGGGGTACTGGCGGGTCGCTTGCTGCGGCCGCGCACGTTATCGAGCAACTGGCCGGCAAGTGCGGCTCGACCGCGATGGTCGTGTTGATGCACTACGCCGCCGTCTCGATCATCGAGGCGCACGGACCGGAGGAGGTCCGCCGCGCGATCGCCCGTGGCGAGCATGTCACCAGCCTGGCTTTCTCCGAGGTTGGCTCGCGCAGTCATTTCTGGGCGCCGGGCAGCACGGCGACCACCGGCGAGGACGACACCGTCGTGCTCGATGCCCGTAAGAGCTGGGTGACCTCGGCCGGCCACGCGGACAGTTACGTCTGGTCCAGTAAGCCGCTGAACAGCAACGACGCCCCCGGTGGGATGGCAGGGATGACCTTGTGGCTGGTGCCCAGCAATGCCGCCGGACTGCAGGTGATGGGCAAGTTCGACGGGCTCGGCCTGCGCGGCAACGCATCGAATCCGATAGCCGCCATGAGCGTCGTCGTGCCGGCACAGGCCCGGCTCGGGGAGGACGGCGCGGGTCTGGACGTCGCCCTGGCCACGGCATTACCCCACTTCCTGGTGCTCAACGCGGCATTCTCGCTCGGCATCATGGAGGCACTGGTCACCGAGGCCGCCGCGCACCTGACCCGCACCCGGCTGGAGCATCTCGGCCAGACATTGGCGCAACAGCCGGTCAGCCGGGCTGCCTTCGCCCGCCTGCGGATGCGCACCGACGCCACCCGGGCGCTGCTGCAGGACACCCTGACCGCGTTGGGCACCGGACGGGAGGACGCGATGCTGCGCGTCCTGGAGGTCAAGGCGGTCGCGGCAGAGGCGGCATCCGAGGTCGCCGATGGTGTGCTGCGGCTGTGCGGTGGAGCCGCTTTTCGCAAGGAGTTGAGTGTGGAGCGGCTCTTCCGTGACTCGCTGGCCGCCCGGGTGATGGCTCCCACCAGCGACTCGCTGCAGGATTTCGTCGGCCGGGTTTGCCTGGGGCTGCCCCTGTTCGACCCGGCGGGTGAGTGATGACTCTGGTGATGGGTGGGGTGGCCTACGACCCGAAGGTGGTCATGATCTGGCTGGGCTTCCGGGACTGGCTGGTTCGTCACGACCTGCCGTTCGACTTCGTGTTGTACTCCCATTACGAGCGGCAGATCGAGGACCTGGTCGAAGGGCGCATCCACGCGGCGTGGAACTCTCCGTTGGCCTGGCTGCGGGCGCAGCGGCTGGCGGCGGCACGGGGGCGGCAGGTCCGCCCGGTGGTGATGCGCGATACCGACCAGGACCTCACCTCGGTGATCGTCGTCCGGGCCGATGCACCGGTGCGTACGGTGGCCGATCTCAAGGGCGAGACAGTGGCGGTCGGGGCGGTGGACTCACCGCAGGCCACGCTGATCCCACTGGCGCACCTACGGTCCGCCGGCCTGCGGCCGGGGGAGGACGCCACGGTGCGTCGCTTCGACGTCGGTGTCGGGCTGCACGGTGACCACATCGGCGGTGAGCGGGACGCGGCTCGCGCGTTGATGGCCGGCGAGGTCACGGCGACGTGCATGATCGACGGGAATCACCTGCTGTTCGGCCGGGAGGGCACGCTGCCCGCCGGCGCGACCCGGGTACTCGCCCAGACAGCCGGATACGACCACTGCAACATGACGGTGGTCGATACCGCGCCGCAGGATCTGGTGGACCGGTTCGTCGAACTGCTGCTCTCGATGTCCTACGCCGACGCCGAGATCCGGCCGTTGCTGGACCTCGAAGGGCTGACAGCATGGCGCGACGGCCGCGACAGCGGGTACGCGGCCTTGACCAGCGCCGTTGACGCGACCGGTTTCTACGACGAAAGAGGCCGGATCACGGCACTGGAGTACACCCCGTGACCAGTTCCGCGGGCGCCCTGCTCGACCTCGAGGACCTGGGGTTCGAACAGGGCGCCCACCTGTTGCTGCGCCGCGCCTTGCAGCACGTCCCGGTCGGTGGGCGGCTGCGGGTCATCGGGCGGGATCCGCTGCTTTCGGTGCATCTGGCCGTGTGGTGCCGCCGGGAGGGGCACGGGTTCGAACCGGATACCGGTCTGGTCGCGCGCGGACGGCTCGCGCTGGATCGGTGGGCCGGTGCCCAGCGCGCGGGCGGCGCGGCGGTCGGTGGAATCGTTGCCCGGCCGGCCGCCGATTGGGGGCTCGCCGCCCGCGGCGCCCTGATC
>JBOHHD010000382.1:0-14181 GCA_050700515.1 Pseudonocardiaceae bacterium | reverse complement strand
CTGCACAGCAGTCTCCCGGCCCGGAAGCTGGCGCTGGCCGGGACCCTGCACGCCGCGGCGGGGGCCGCCTTCCTGGCGCTGTTGCTGCCGTGGGCCGACCAGCACCTCGGCGTGCCGCCGGCCGGTGACGCGCGGCTGGCACTGCTGCTCAGCTGCTGGGGGCTCGGTGCGATGGGCGGGTACTCGCTGTTGCCCGTGTTGCTGCGCCGGCTCGGGCCGGTCCGGCTGGTCCGCACGGGCCTGGTCGTCTCGCTGGTCTGCGGGCTCGGGGTGGTGATATCGACCCATTGGCTGCCCGCTGTGCTGATCGGTCTGGTGTGGGGTGCCGGACATCTGGTGGCGGCGAAGGCCGCCCTGTACTTCCTGGGCAGACCGGCCCGCTCCGCCGTCCTGTTCCTCTGCCGGGGGCTCGGCCCCGCGATGGGCGCAACCCTGGCCGGTGCCCTCGCCATCTTGAGCACCCCCCGCGCCGCCCTGGCCGTCCCCGTCGCCCTCCTCACCCTCGCCACCCTCGCCACCCCCCGCCCGCGGTTCGGCGCCGAATCGCGGTCCTGACGATCCGCAAACCGCCGTTCGGCGCCGAATCGCGGTCCGGGGCACCGCACCGGCCCGAGTACGCTCGTTGTTCGTGCAATACACGGTGACGTCCACAGAGATCGACCAGAGCCCCGCTCCGGCATCCCGGAGCTGGGCCCGGGCGTTCGACGACCTGGCAGCCGGCTGGCGGCAGCGGGGGTTGTGGGGCCATCTGGGGTGGCAGGACATCAGGCAGGGCTACCGCCGCTCGGTGATCGGACCGCTGTGGATCACCATCAGCCTGGCCGTCCAAGCGGTGGGGATGGGCATCCTGTACGCGGCGCTGTTCCGCCAGCCGCTGCACGAATTCCTGCCCTACCTCGCGGTCGGTCTGATCATCTGGCAGTTCGTCGCGGGCTGTATCAACGAGGGCGCTGATGTCTTCATCCGCAACGAGGGCCTGATCAAGCACCTGCCTGCGCCGCTGAGTGTGCACGTCTTCCGGCTGGTGTGGCGCCAACTGCTGTTCTTCGGGCACAACGCGCTGGTCTGGCTCGTGCTGATCCTGATCTTCCAGCGGGCGTACGGGTGGAGCAGCCTGCTGGCATTCCCCGCGCTGTTGGTGATCGTGCTCAACGGGGTCTGGGTGGCGATCCTCGTCGGGGTCATCGCCACGCGTTATCGGGACATCCCGCCGGTGGTCGGCAGTATCGTCACATTGATGTTCTTCATGACCCCCATCGTGTGGAACTACGAGCAGCTGAAGGGCACTCCCGGTACGGTCGGCGAGCGTGCCCGGCTGGCCGAGCTCAACCCGTTCCTGCACTATGTTGAGATCCTGCGTCGTCCGATGATCGGTCAGTCCTTCGAGCTCCGGCACTGGGCGATCTGCCTTGCGATCACTGTGGTGGGGTGGGCGGCGGCCCTGCTGGTGCTGCGTAACTACCGTGCTCGAGTCTCCTACTGGGTGTGATCGAAGAAGCTGGGTGTGATTGAAGGAACATGGTCTCCATCAACGTTGACGGCGCCTGTGTCGATTTTCCGATCTTCGACGCGAAGACGAGGTCGCTGAAGAAGGCCGTGCTGGGCACCGTGGGGCGGGCCGGTGGCAAGATCGGTACCAATTCAAGGGTGCCGATCATCGAAGCGCTCCGCGACATCACGCTGTCGTTGCGCCACGGCGACCGGGTCGGGCTGGTCGGCCACAATGGGGCGGGCAAGTCCACCCTGCTGCGGCTGCTGTCCGGAATCTACGAGCCGACCAGGGGCAGCGCGCGGATCGTCGGGAAGGTCGCTCCGGTCTTCGACCTCGGGGTCGGAATGGACCCGGAGATCACCGGTTTCGAGAACATCATCATCCGCGGGCTGTTCCTGGGGATGACCCGCAAACAGATGGAGACGCGCACGGACGAGATCGCCGAGTTCACCGAGCTCGGTGACTACCTGTCCATGCCGCTGCGCACTTATTCGACAGGCATGCGGGTCCGGCTCGCGCTCGGCGTCGTGACCAGCATCGACCCGGAGATCCTGCTGCTCGACGAGGGCATCGGCGCGGTGGATGCGGCGTTTCTGGAGAAGGCCCGCGATCGACTCAACGGTCTGGTCGAGCGGTCCGGGATCCTGGTGTTCGCCTCGCATTCCGATGAGTTCCTCGTCGAGCTGTGTACCTCGGGGATCTGGCTGGACCAGGGGACGATTCGCCGGCAGGGGGAGCTGCAATCGGTCTTGGACCACTACAAGGGAAGGGAACCGTGTCCCGCGGAGGCCGCGGTATGAAGGACGGTACGACCATCCTGCCCCCGGGGAGTGTGGTCACCGTCGTCGTCACCCGGCACCGCCGTGACCTGCTGGCCAAGTCGCTGGCCATGGTCGCCGAGCAGACCCGGCCGCCCGATCACCTCGTGGTGGTGGACAACGGTCCCGACGATCCCGCCAGGGAGGTCGTCGACGAGTGCCCGATCCCGTCCACCTATCTGGTATCGCAGCGCAACCTCGGGGGGGCGGGCGGGTTCGCGTTCGGCATCCTGCACGCGCTGGCGATGGGGGCACAGTGGGTGTGGCTGGCCGACGACGACGGGTACCCGGCGGACGCCGACGTGCTGGCGACCCTGCTCGACGACGCCCGCCGGCTCGACCTCGCGGTGGTCTCTCCCGTGGTGGTCAACATCGACGACCCCGAGCGGCTGGCTTTCCCGCTGCGCCGGGGCCTGACATGGAAGCGCAGGCGCAGCGAGCTGGGCACCGGCTTCCTGCCCGGCATCGCGAGCTTCTTCAACGGGGCGCTGTTCTCCGCTGGAGCGCTGGACGTCGTGGGCGTGCCGGACTACCGGCTGTTCATCCGCGGCGACGAGGTGGAGGTGCACCGCCGGGTGGTCCGGGCCGGGTTGCGGTTCGGCACGTCGTTGCGCGCCGCCTACGCCCACCCGGATGGCTCGGCGGAGTTCAAGCCGATGCTCGCCGGGCACTTCCACGCCCAGGATCCGGCCGACGAGGGCAAGCGGTACTACACCTATCGCAACCGGGGCTACTTGCTGGCTCAGCCGGGGATGCGCCTGATCGGGTTGCTCGAGGTCTTCAGGTTCGGCCTGTACTTCCTGGTCACCAAGCGCGACCCGCGGGCCTTTCAGCAGTGGCTCAAGCTGCTCCGCCAAGGTCGGTCCGAGCGCTTCTACCGGCGCTGACGCCTGCGCCGGACACCTCGGTGGAATGAGGCGCCGGAGCCGCGGACCAGATGGGTGACCAGATGTTGATCCGGGGTGGGCTAGCCTCGCCGGGTGCTGACCTCGGGGCACACCAACACCGTCCGCCGCCCAGCCGTACCCGCCGACCACGCGGTGCCGCGATCGGGTGGTCACCGTGCCGATGAACGTGCACTGAGGTTCGCGGCCGCGACGCTGGGGTTGCTCGGTGCGCTGCTCGCCCTCGTCGTACCGCTGCTGCCGGTGATCCAGGAGACCAGTGTGATCACCTGGCCGCAACGGGGGAACCTCGCGCCGGTCAACGCCCCGCTGGTCACCTTCCAGCCGCAGGGGTTGACCGCCACGATCCCCTGTGCGGCGGCCGCCTCGGTGGACGGCCGATCGCCACTTCCCGCCCCGCTGCTGGCCACCACTCCGCCCGGGTCACCCAAGGGCGCGCCCGTGGGCATGGTGCTGCAGGTCGCCGATGCCACGCTGACCCTGATCAGCCGTGGACAGGCCCTGGGCACCACACCGCTGCCCCGCGGGCCGTGCCTGATCCAGGTGGCCTCCGACGCCACCGGCACCAACGCGTCCATCGAGGGGGCGTTGGTCGAGGGTGTGGTGGCGGCCCCGATCCAGTTCGTGGACGTCGACCAGGATGTCCGGCCGCAGGTGACCGGGATCTACTCCGAGCTCAATGAGGCGGTCGACCCGGTTGCCGGGGTGCACGTGGAGATCACCCCGGACACCCGCTTCCAGTCCACCGCGCACCCGATCAAGCTGGCCGCGATGCTGCTGGGCGGACTCGCCGTGCTGGGCGCACTGCTCGTGGCCCACCGGCTCGACCAGCGGATCGGGCGCCGGGCACCTCGATTGCTGCCGCCGGGCTGGTGGCACCCCACCGGACGTGACGTCACGGTCATCGTGGTGCTGGCGGTGTGGGTGGTCATCGGCGGGATCACCTCCGATGACGGCTACATCCTGACGATGATCCGCACCCGCGCGGAGATGGGTTACGTCGGTAACTACTACCGCTGGTTCGACGTTCCCGAGGCCCCCTTCGGCTGGCCCTACGAGCTGTATGCGCTGTGGTCGCAGGTCAGTACCACGCCGCCGTGGTTGCGGCTGCCCTCCTTCGCCATGGGGGTGGTCAGTTGGCTGCTGATCAGCCGTGAGGTGATGCCCCGGCTGGGCCGCGAGGTCCGGCGCAGCGCGGCGGCCGGCTGGGTTGCCGCCGCGGTGTTCCTGGCGTTCTGGCTGCCGTACAACAACGGGCTGCGGCTGGAGCCGGTGGTGGCCATCGGCTCGCTGCTGGCGCTGTGCGCCGTGGAGCGCGCGGTGGCGACCCGGCGGTTGGCTCCGCTGGCCCTGGGCCTGCTCGCGGCCGCGTTCACGATCGCCGCTTCGCCGACCGGTTTCATCGCGATCGCGCCGTTCCTGGTGGCGCTGCGCCCCCTGCTGCGACTGCTGCGCAGCCATGCGTCGGTCTCCGGCTGGCTCGTGGTGGTCGGGCCGATGCTCGGTGCCGGGCTGCTCGTGCTCGTGGTGATCTTCGCCGACCAGACGCTGCGCGGGGCGCTGGAGGCCACGTCGGTCCGCACCGCCATCGGCCCCAATCTGTCCTGGTTCCAGGAGCCCATCCGCTACCAGACACTGTTCAGCAAGGTCCCGGACGGGGCGCTGAGCCGCCGCTTCCCGGTGCTGTTGCTGCTGCTCTGCCTGGGCACCTGCCTGGTGGTGCAGCTGCGCAGAGACGGCGTTCCAGGCGCCGGGCGCGGTCCGAGCATGCGGTTGATCGGCACCGCGGCGCTGTCGCTGGCGCTGCTGGCGTTGACCCCCACCAAGTGGACGCACCACTTCGGGGCGTTCGCCTCGATCGGCGCCGCGCTGGCCGCGCTCACCGCGCTGGCGACCAGCGTCGGCGTGTTGCGCTCCGCGCGGAACCGATGGTGGTTCCTCGCCGGGCTGCTGATGATCCTGGCGTTGTCGGCGACCGGTCCCAACGCCCCGTGGTACGTGTCGCAGTACGGGGTGCTCTGGTTCGACAAGCCCCCGTCGATCCTGGGCTTCCAGGCGAGCACGCTGCTCACCGCGCTGGCCGCGGTGGTCGGGTTGATCGCGCTGGTGGAAGGGTTGCGCCACGAGCCAGGCGCGCCGCCGCGGCCCGAGCCAAGCACTGCGCCGCCGGCTCGATCGGGTCGGGGCAACGGTCGGCGACGTGCCCTGCGAATCGGCTCCGCGCCGTTCGCGGTGATCTGTGGGCTGCTGGTGCTCGGCGAGGTGGGGGTCATGGCCACCGCGATGTACGAGCAACGAGGCGGCTACAGCATGGGCATGGCCAACATCGCCCACCTCACCGGAGCCAGCTGCAACCTCACCGACACGGTGGCCGTGGAGCCGAGCAAGCGGGCCGGAGCGCTGAGCCCCCTGCGGCCGGCGCTGCTGGCCGACATCCCGCTGCGGCAGGGCTTCGAGGACCGTCCGCCCCTGCTTCCGCCCTCCGATGCGCAGCAGTACGAGGAGGAGGTGGACATCAAGGGCGACCGCGCCCCGCAATCGGGCAACGAGGAGGAGAACCCGATCGGCCCCCCGCCTCCCGGGCTCAGCGGTGCGGACATCCCGGTCTGGAGCAGTTTCACCCGTGACGGTCCAGGCACCGGTTATGTACGCACCACCTGGTACAAGCTGCCCGACAGCGCCAGGACCGGCAGCGCCCCGGTGGTGGTCTCGGTCGCGGGCACGCTGTCGAACACCACACCGCTGCTCGCCGAGTTCGCGCGGTGGACACCGGAGGGGTTCCAGGTCATCGATCAACTCGGAATCAGCGGGACGGCGACAGCTGACGGGCCCGGCTGGCGGGACTACCGCCTCGGGCTGGCCGGCTGGCCCGCCGCCGGCGCGGACGCGGTGCGGTTGCTCGCCACCGACGCCGACGTCACCGACGAGGGTTGGGTCGCCTTCTCCGCCCCGCGGGTACCCCAACTGGCCCCGATGACCGGCCTGGTGACCCCCACCGTCCCGGTGTTCCTGGACTGGCCGGTGGGCTTCGTGCACCCGTGCGTGCGACCGTTCGCGATCCGCGACGGCATCGCCGAGCTACCCCGATACCGGCTGTTGCCCGACGAGATGCTGGCCGGGGACAGCAAGACGTGGTCCTCCCAGGACGCGGGTGGTCCGATCGGCTGGTTGAAGATCGTGGCCACCGAGCAGGAGGTGCCGACTTACCTGGAGGAGAACTGGAACACCGACTGGGGCAAGCTCACCGTCATCGAGCCGTGGGTGCAGGGCGCCCAGCCGCCCACGGTGGAGTCCGGCACCGTGGTGCGCAGCGGTTGGTGGTCACCGGGTCCCCTGCGCAGCGGTGGACAACCCGCCGAGATCTCCCCGCCGGGGAGTTGAGCCGATGGTTCGCTGAGCCCGATCGGGGCCCGAAAAGTAAGGGCCCCCCGCGGAAACGAGGGGGGAGGTGTTCCGCGAGGGGCGGCGGATCCGGCTGGGGGTCCCGAACCCGCAAGGCCAATAGTGCCACCTTGGTACTGCTCCATGCGAGTGACCCCCGGCGTGGCGTTCCGCGTGTCGTCGCCGCCCCTACCATAGTGATTCCCCGTCGGCGTATAGCTGATTACGGAGGGTAAAAAAATATCACTCTCTGTGTCGAAATATGATGGTGCGCTGCACGATGAAGTTGATGCACGTCGCCGTGCCCTGGGCCCCGACGAAGGCCAGGGTGATCCGGCCCGCCATCGGTGGCAGCATCCCGAGCAGCACCGCGTTCACCCCGACCTGGACCGCGAAGGTGATCGCGTACAGGGCCATGACCGAGGCGAACTGCGCCCTCCCGCCCCGACCCCGGAAGGTCCACCGGCGGTTGATCAGGTAAGCGGTGAGGGTGCCGAGGACGAAGCTCAGCGCCTTGGCCAGGTGCACCCACACCCCAGCGGCCAACAACCCCTGATAACTGCCGTAGTCCACGAGGGCGGCGACCCCGCCGACGAGGACGAAGCGGGTGAGCGCGGCGGTCAGACCGAGACGCGCGGGGGCGTGCTGGGCAGCCTGGGGTACGGCCAATCCGGGCTCCTCGCCGGCGGTGTCCACCTCCGAGCCGAGGTGCCCGAACAGGGTAGCGAGGGGCTCACCGGGACCGCCCTACTACCCTTCGGCGGTGCCGGAATCCGACACCTCACCCGTCCCCTCCGGTCGCGCTCGATGGCTCCTGGTCGCGCTCATCGCGCTCACCGCCGCACTGGGGATGAGCGTGCCCCTGGCCCCGGTGCACGCCGACCAGCCCGTGGTGCGCTGGCCCGCGGCCGGGCAGCGGGCCGAGTCCACCGTGCTGGCGCTCGCGCCGTATCGGCCGTTGAGTCTGGAGGCGAGCGTCGGCTGTGCCACTCTGCGCGAGCTGGCCGGCCGGCCGGGTGCGGTGGACGCGCTGCGTACCGTGCCCCCGGATGCCGGACCGTTCGACGGCGCCGTCGGACCGGGCCTGCAGGTGGCGACCGACCGGGGACAGGTCGTGGTTCGCTCCTCCGCCGGCACCGTCCTGGCCGAGCCCGTTCCGGCGGGGGACTGCCGGTATCACATCATGGCCGACGCGGCCGGAGTGCGGGTACTGCGGGACGGCGCGCTGGTGGTCGAACGTCCCGATCTGCTCCCACCGCAGGTCGCCGAGCTGGCCACCGAAGCTCCCGGAGCGGCTGGGCTGTCCGTGGTGCTGCGCCCCGACGATCGCTACGCCTCATCCCCCACGACGCTCAAGACCGGCCTGCTGGTGGCGCACCTGCTGGCGCTGGTGGCCCTGCTGGCGCTGGCCGTGCGAATCTGGCCGGGGCGGCGCCCGCCCGACCAGCCCGGGCTGGTGGTGCCCCGGCCCTCCGGCGCCGATGCCGTCGTGGTCGCGGTGTCGGCGGCCTGGCTGGTGCTGGGTGGGGTGCACTGGGACGACGCCTGGTACCTGCTGATGGCCCGCAACGCGGGCGAGGCCGGCTACCTGGGCAACTACGTGTACATGTTCAACGCGGCCGAGAACCCCTTCGTCGCGTCGCAGTACCTGCTGCGGGGCTGGGGCTGGGCCGGTGGTTGGGAGTTGGCCTGGATGCGGCTGCTGCCGCTGGCCTACGGGTTGGGCATCTGGGTGCTGCTGCGGATCCTGCTGGCCACCGCCCTGGGTCGGGCCGGGCGGCTGCCCCGGGTGGCGTGGCTACTGATGATCGCGCACCTGCTGTGGTGGCTGCCCTACGGGATGACGCTGCGCCCCGAACCACTGATCGCGCTGTGTACCGCGGGCGTGCTGGTGCTCGTCGAACTGGCCCGTCGTCGCCGGTCGCTGGGGGTGCTCGCGGTCGCCACCGCACTCGCCGCGTTGACGATGACCGTCTCGCCCACCGGGGCGATTGCCTGGGCACCCCTGGTGATGACGCTGCCCTGGCTGATCCCGCTCCTGCGCGCCAGTGGGGCCGCGACGAGCGTCGCCGCGGTGCTCGTCGCGGTCGTCGCGATCAGCGTCGTCGTCCCGGTGGGCTTCGCCGACGCCGGTCTCGGCGAGGTGCTCGACGCCGGGGCGACGCACAACTGGTACTACCTGACCCACCCCTGGTACGAGGAGATCCTGCACTACAACGCCCTACTCACGGCCGAGGCGTGGGGGCGCCGGGCGCCGGTGGTGCTCACCCTGGCCGTGCTGGTACTGGTGGCCATCGCCAGCGGGCGACACCGGGGAGCCGGCGATCCGCTGCACCGCCTGCTGCTTGCCGGCACCCTCACCGCCGTCGTGGCCCTGGCGCTGATCGCGATCTCCCCGACGAAATGGGTCAATCACTTCGGTTCCCTCGGCGCGATCGGAACCGTGGTGCTCACCGCGGCGCTGCTGCGGTCTCCGCTGCCGCGTCGGTCCGGAGCGCTTCAAGGGGCTGGACCGGCCCGCGGTGCCGGCGCGGCCAGGGTCGGGCCGGTCGCCGCCGGGGCGGCCGTGCTGACCGTGGTCGCGGCCGCCGCGCTGGTCTATGCCGGGCCGAACCTATGGCGGCCGTTCTCCGACTGGGGGCAGCCTTTCGGGGATCACCTGCTCCCCGCCAGCGCCCTGATGGCGCCGCACTTCGGTCCGATCTACCTGCGCAACCCGTTGGTCTGGGTGGTGCTGGCCGGTCTGCTGGCCGGGGGGATCGCCCAGTGGCGCCGCCGGGGCGGGCGCACCGGTCTGACCGTCGATCGGGGACTGCTGTTGGTGGCTTCGGGGTTGTCGGTGGCGCTGGTGGTGGCGGTGTTCATGGTGGCTCCGCTGCGGCAGTACCCGGGCTGGACGGTGGCGAAGGTGAACCTGCGGGCCCTGTCGGGTCAACCCTGCGGGCTGGTCGATGCGGTGCAGGTGCTGGCTCCCACCGGCCCGCAGCCGGTCGGCACCGGCACTGCGCTGGCCTCCGGTGACTTCGCCCTGGCGGCCGGTTCCCCCGCTCCGGTGCGGCCCCCGGCCGACGGCACGATGATCTGGCACGACGTGGTACCTCCGGGACATGCCGGGTCGGCTCGGGAACGGGGCACCCTGACCACGCCGTGGTACTCCCTGCCGGCCGGCTCGCCGGCCACGCACCTCACGGTGCCGGTGGCGGCCGGGGTGATACCCGGACCGCAGGTGCAGGTCCAGTTCGGCAATCTGTCCTCCGACAGCGCTCAATCCGGGACCCAAGCCGGGAGTGTTCGATCCGGAAGGAGCCAATCCGGTGGAGGCCGATCCGGCGAGGACCAATCCCGCGAGGACCAATCCCGCGAGGACCAAGGCGCCGCCCTCTGGACCGTGTCACTGGAGTTGGATCCCCGGACCCGCCCGGATACCTGGCAGGAAATCCCCGTCCCGTTGGAAGGTCCGCGCCCGGCCGCCGTGCGGCTCGTGGTCCGTGACGACGTCACCGGAGAAGGCAGTTGGGTGGCGGTCGGCGCACCGTCGCTCACCTCGTGGCAACCGGTCGCTACGGTCATCGAGGGTCGTCCGGTTTTCGCCGATCAGCTCTCCGCGGTGCTGTGGCCGTGCGTGGATCAGGTCGCGATCCGGCACGGGATCGTGGAGCTCCCGGCCGTGCGTCTGCTCACCGACGACGGCATTCCCGAGTTCGTGTTGCACAATGCGCTCGACCCGCTGTGGGGAGGCACCTTCGTGCAGGCTGCGCGCACCTCGACCCATGTCGCCATGGCTTCCCGCCTGCACCCGTCCGGTCCGCCGACCCGGCACTGGGGCCAGGTGCAGCGCGTGGTCTATGACCACCCCCTCGGCCTGGTCGACCTCCACGTCGCCACCACCGTCGAACCGGGCTGGCACCGCGAAGCCCCGGTCACCGGCGACGCCTACTCCGGCCGCAAACACCTCGAATGAGCTACCCGTTCTCCGGCATCGGCATCGGCATCGGCATCGGCATCGGCATCGGCATCGGCATCGGCTCAGGGGAAAATCTGTCCCCCCGTGCCCCGGCCGGCCGGCTGAACCGAGCACTTGCCCTGGAGTCTGAAAAAGTTCAGAATAGTGGTATGACGGTTGAGGTGCAATGGAGCGAGCTCCAGCGTGATCCCAAGAGTGTGGCCACGCTGGCCGATCGTGGTGATGTCCGGGTGCGACGGCGTGACGGGGCGGCTCTGCTGTTGACTCGCGAAGATCGAGCCAGCTCGACAGCGGAAGGCGCCGTGATGGCTGCTCGTGCACTGCGCACTCTGCTCGGACACATGGCGCCGGAAGCTGCGGCCACCGTCCTGCTCGACGAGTTTCCCTGGGCAGACGTCCTGCCCGAGCAGGACCGCAACCAGTTCGTGACCGACTTCGTCCGGGCGTTCCAGGCTTCGGCCGAGATCGGGCAGTGGGCACGCCTGACACAGACGGTCCGGGAGTGGAAGGCCACTGCCGCAATCCATGCGGATCCCGAGCTGGTCCAGCGGCTCTCCGGTCCCCTCGATGATGACTTCGGTCTGGTTCCCGACCCGATCAAAGACTGATCATGGCTCCTAAACGGGGCGATCGGGTGGCCCCACCTGCCGTCCAGGTGGCTGGGAGGCACGCTTCGCGACGTCAGAGGCCGCCAAGGGTGGGGAGGAGCTCTGCCGGACGGCACAATCGAATACCTGGGAAGCGTGGGTAGTTCTCACCGAACGCCCCACTACACCGGAACATCTATCCCGTCAGCAGAAGCTCCGTGGTCGACTTACCTGATCAAACTCACGGCGCCGAACGACGTGATCTCCGGCCCGGCGTCGGTGGATGAGATTCCATCGGTCCGGTAACGGCCTCGATCGCGGCGCAGCACGCCTCGTAGGCGCTGCTAGCTTGGATGGTCGGCTCTGAACGGCCACCGGCCCTGTCATGAAGGTTGGACCGCTTGACGAACCCTTCCGAGGCTCCCGTCCGTACCGCTCACGATGAGGAGCTCGCCGCAGAACAGGTCTATGTCTCGATGCTCTACCGGCAGCTCGACGAGCGCCGCCGTTACACCGCGGGCCGGCTCGCCGACGTGCTCCGGACAGCGCACAGCGGCACCCCCCAGGGGCGTAGCGAGCGGGATGTCGCCGCGGCGATGTACAGCGATCAGCTCGTCGCGCTGGACGGCGTCGAGCAGGGCCTGTGCTTCGGGCGGCTGGACCTCGACGGCACCAGCGAGGACGACGTGCTGCGCTACATCGGCCGGCTCGGGTTGCTCGACGAGGAGCGCGACTACGAGCCGCTGCTCATCGACTGGCGTGCCCCTGCGGCGCGCCCGTTCTACACCGCGACCGCCGCCTCGCCCGAGGGCGTGCGCCGTCGCAGGCACATCCGGACCCGCAGCCGCACCGTGCTCGCCATCGACGACGAGGTGCTCGATCTCGACTCCGCGCAACCGTCGCACCCGGGCGCGGGAATCGCGCTGACCAGCGAGGCGGCCCTGCTGGCCGCGCTGGGTGCGAGCCGCACCGGGCGGATGTCCGACATCGTCGCGACCATCCAGGCCGAGCAGGACCGGATCATCCGGGCGAAGCCGCAAGGCGTGCTGGTGGTGCAGGGTGGCCCGGGCACCGGCAAGACCGCGGTGGCGCTGCACCGCGCGGCCTACCTGCTCTACACCCACCGCAGGCAGCTGGCCAAGCGGGGCGTGCTGGTGATCGGGCCCAACTCGACGTTCCTGCGCTACATCGGGCAGGTGCTGCCCTCCCTCGGCGAGACCAGCGTGCTGCTGTCCACCGTCGCCGAGCTCTACCCGGGGCTGCACGCCCGCGGCGTCGAGTCCGCCGAGACCGCCGCGATCAAGGGCCGCGCGGAGATGGTGAAGGTGGTGGCTGCGGCCGTCCGGGACCGCCAGCAGATCCCGACCGCACCCCTCGAGCTGACCATTGAGGGGCAGCGGGTCCAGCTGGACCCCCAGGTGTGCGCCATGGCCCGCAACCGGGCCCGGCGCTCCCGCCGTCCGCACAACGAGGCGAAACGGATCTTCCACCGCGAGGTGGTCGCGGCGCTGGCCGAGCAGGCCGCCCGGGCGCTGAGCCGTGATCTGCTGGACGGGGAACAGCGGGGCGCCGAGCTGCTGGGGCGCGGCGACGTCGCCGATCTCAAGTCCGAGCTGCGCGACAGCGCTGCGCTCGGCGCGGCATTGGACGAGCTGTGGCCCACGCTCTCCCCGCAGCGGCTGCTCACCGAGCTGTACAGCTGCCCGCAGCGGTTGGTCACCGCCACCCAGCGGGTGCTGCGCCCCGAGGAACGCGATCTGCTCGCCCGCCCCGCCCCGGGCCCGGACATCGGGCTGGAGGCGGACGGGGTGTGGACGCCCGCCGACGTGCCACTGTTGGACGAGGCCGCTGAGCTGCTCGGCTCCGACGGCAGCGCGGAGGCCGCCCGGGAGGCCGCCGCGCTGCGCGAGGAGCTGCAGTACGCCCAGGGCGTGCTGGACATTCTCGATCTGGAGGAGGACCTGGATCCCGAGCTGCTGCGCGCCACAGACCTCATCGACGCCGACCGGCTGGCCGACCGGCAGCGCAGCCGCCGCTACGAGAGCACCGCCGACCGCGCCGCCGCCGACCGGACCTGGACCTACGGCCACATCATCATCGACGAGGCGCAGGAGCTCTCGCCCATGGCGTGGCGGGTGCTCATGCAGCGCTGTCCCAGCCGGTCGATGACGGTGGTCGGCGACATCGCCCAGACCGGGGATCGTGCCGGCGCGAACTCCTGGCAGGAGGTGCTCGGGCCGTATGTCGCGCAGCGGTGGCGGCTGGAGCAGCTGACGGTCAACTACCGTAACCCGGCCGAGATCGCCGAACTGGCCGATCGGGTACTGGCCGCGTTGGACGTCGGCATCACCCCGCCGCAGTCGGTGCGCAGCACCGGCGTGCCGCCGCGCTTCGTGCGCGTCGAGGTCCTGGCGCAGGAACTGGCCGAGATGGTGGCCACCGAGGTCGCCGCGGTCGGCGATGGCCGGGTGGCGGTGCTCGGCCCCCTCGCCCAGGTCGACGAGCTGGTCAAGCTGGTCGAGGCGGGACTTACCGGCCCGGTCGGGACCTCCGATGGCGACCTCGACGCATCGGTGACCGTGCTGAGCGTGATCCAGGCCAAGGGTCTGGAGTTCGACGCGGTCGTGCTGGTCGACCCGGCAGCGATCCTGGCCGAGTCACCCCGCGGGCTGGGTGACCTCTACGTCGCCCTGACCCGCGCCACCTCCCGGCTGGCCGTCGTGTACCCCGGCGAGCTGCCCGAGGTGCTCCGACACTGAACCGGCGCGTTACTCGTGCAGCTCTCCGGCGCTGCGTGATCCTTGCAGGACCCAGTGGTACGCCCCGGCGTGCGGAGTGTGCTGCTGCCAAGTCAGCTGAGTCTGACCGGTCGGCAGGCGCTCGCTACTGACCACACCGAGACCGCTCTGCTCAATAAGTCGCTCCTGTGTCCAGGAGGAGGGAAAGACAACCCTCACGGTGAGTTCGCTGGTAGTCGGAGGGTGCCGCTCATCCAGGGTGGCGGTGGCCCAGGACAGGGTGTCGTGTCCCGAGC
>JBOHHD010000381.1:0-3043 GCA_050700515.1 Pseudonocardiaceae bacterium | reverse complement strand
CATTCCGAGGGGTTGGTAGTCCTTGAAGAGCTCCCCACCCGCTCGGTTGCGACCGCGGCGGGTACAGCCGCCTCGAGCGCGGCCATCAGTTCGTCGGCGGTGGGGGCGCGGTGGGGATCGAGCAACCACTGCACCGCGAGCCCGTCGTAGACCGCGATGAGGAACGAGGCGGCGTGGCGCGCGGCGGAGTCGGAGAGCCCACCCACCGAGGCGCGCACCATGCTGGCCACCGTGTTTCGCAACCGCTCGTAGCAGTCGGCAAGTTCAGCGCGCAACTGGGGCACCCGCTCGGTCTGCGCCAGGGCCTCGACGAAGGCCACCTGCAGCGGGCGGTGCTGCTCGAAGGTACTGATCAGCACCGCCCAGGAAGCCCGCACCCGCTGCAACGGGGTGGCACCGGGATCGGCGAACACGATCTGGTTGATCTGCTGGATGTACTCGTCGAAGCTCTGCCGCATCGCCGCGTTGAGCAACGCCTCCTTGGACCCGAAATGGTAGCCGATCGAGGCGAGATTGGTGCCCGACGCCGCCACCAGGTCCCGTGCCGTGGTACGTGCGTAGCCCCGCTCCAGCAGGCAGCGCCGGGCGCCGTCGAGCAGTGCTTCTCGATGTCCCATGGATCGAAACCCTAACGGGGCTATACAAACGTATGTATAGTCCGAAGGTATGGTAAATACCCTGCCTCCCGGCCCACCGTTGCCCGCCCTGGTGCAAGCCGGGCTGGTCTGGTTGGCCCCCCTGCGCTACCTGCTGTTCTGCCACCGCCGTTACGGTGACCGGTTCACCGTCCGGATATCGGGATTGGGTGACATCGTTTACCTGACCGACCGGGACGATGTCAGGGCGGTGCTCCGGGGGGACCCGGCGACCTTTCACGCCGGAGAGGCGAACCTTCCGATCGCCGAGATCCTGGGTACGCGCTCGGTCCTGGTGGTGGATGACAAGGAGCATCGGCGCATCCGGGGGATGATGCTGCCCGCCTTCCACGGTGATGCGGTGCGCAGGCAGGCCGCCGAGATGGTGGCCATCACCACCGAGGAGGTCACACGCTGGCCGGTGGATGAACCGTTCCCCGTGCTCGCCCGGATGCAGGCGATCACACTCGAGGTCATCCTGCGCACCGTCATCGGGGTGCATGACGAGAGCAGGCTCGCCGCGCTGCGCACTGCGCTGCCGCCGCTGGTGGAGGTGGGCTCACCGCTGGAGCTGCTGCCCCCACCGCGAGCGCTGCGCAATGTCGGGCTGTGGCGCCGCCGCAAGCAGCACAAGATACGGGCCTACGCACTGCTCCGCGAGGAGATCGCCCGGTGCCGCCAGGATCCGGCGCTGGCCGACCGCAGCGACGCGATGGCGATGCTGCTGCGCAGCGTTGACGACATCGGGCAGCCGATGCCTGATGACGAGCTCATCGACCAGCTGCTCACCCTGCTGCTCGCCGGACACGAGACCACGGCCACCGCGCTGTCCTGGACCTTCGAGCGGCTGATCCGCAATCCCACCCTACTGGAACGCACCGCACAGGCCGCAGCGCAGGGAGACGACGCCTGGCTGGACGCGGTGTGCAAGGAGAGCCTGCGGATCCGGCCGGTGGTTTACCAGATCGGCCGCAGGCTGACCGCCCCTGTGGAGCTGGCCGGACATCACCTCCCGGCGGGCACCATCGTGGCCCCTTATATCAACCTGGTGCACCACGACCCTGCTTATTACCCCGACCCGGAGGAGTTCCGCCCGCAGCGGTTCCTCGACCAGCGACTCGACACGTCGGTCTGGTTGCCCTTCGGCGGCGGAGTGCGCCGCTGCCTGGGTGCCACCTTCGCCCAGATCGAGATGCGCACCGTCCTGCGCGAGGTGCTGCGCCGGGTCGAGTTGGTCCCGACCACCGCGCCGGACGAGGCGATCAAGGTGCGCCACGTGACGCTGGTACCGCGCCGGGGCGCGATGGTGAACGTCCGACGGCACATCGCCGCCGAAACCGCCGTCGAGTACCGCGCCAGCGCCTGAGCCGGCTCAGACCGACAGCACGGCAGTGCCCGGCCGAGGTGGCCGGGCACTGCGCGATGTACCACCCGCAGGCCCGGACAGTCGTCCACCCTGAAGCGGATCTTTCGAGTACGCCCGACGGCGTACTTTGCTGCTTTCGGTCACTAGCCGGTGGCTTATGGTGCACACTTGTCCTACGACCACGACCTGACGCGAGGGGGCATAGGAGAACCCAGGACGTGACCCGCACTGTTGATGAACTGTTGATGAATCCGAGGTTGCCATATCCATGGGGAGCCGCGGTCACGAACTCCGTTCCGTGAGAATGACGTGGCGGTCGGTCTGTTGTGGGCAGCACCGTCCACGACGTCCTGATCGATCAGGACGTCCGCTTCCGGCTGGTGGAGGTGGAGAGAATCATTTTTCCGTAAAAATCACATCCAGTCCTCGGGAAGAGGACTACGCGTCAGCAAAAGAGAGGGATTCCACACATGGTGAACTCACTGCGCACTACCGTTGGCAGAGGAATCACCGTGCTCATCGGCTCGGCTGTCTTTGCGCTAGTCGCTTCAGGAACAACCACCGCCACGGTCACCCATGGTGCCGAGAAGGTACCGACCACCCCTTACACCGTGGGTGCCTACACCAACGAACGCGACGCGCGTGCCACAGAATCGATTGAGCCACGGGGATCGATTGAGTTACTGGGGGGAGAGGATCTCTGTGACATCACCCCGGCCTGCTGACTCTACTCGACCAAGTTGAGCGTTACGTTGCGCGGTTGGTCCAGCATTATCGCATCGCTGCGCGCACGCCGGCGCAACCTCGCGCTCGCCGGGGGGTGCTGTGTGCTCGATCTGCTGGCCTTCTCTCGCATGGGGGTTGAATTCGCTGGTCTCACCATCGGGGCTTATGCGTTTATCGGATACGCTTTCCTTATCTGGCGGGACCGTATCCCGGTAATCGTCTTCACCGCGATGTGGGTACATCAAATAGTCGCGGCCGTCGTGATTTCCGATTACCGGCCTGTCTTCGGCATTGTCGTCGCACTGTATACCGTCTG
>JBOHHD010000380.1:0-6295 GCA_050700515.1 Pseudonocardiaceae bacterium | reverse complement strand
CTTCAAGAAGTGCTACCGAGCCCCGATGAGATAGACGACGAGTGGCCTTCTCATCCACAGCTGACGATAGAGCTCACTGATGGTCAGATGGAGCGCATCCGCAACGCGCAGGGCTCGGCAGAGGAGCGCATCGCCATGACCAGACAGATTGTCGTGGAGCAGGCCATGGTGATCGGCGGCGACGCCCAGGTGGGCCGCATTTTCAGTGCCCGCGGTTTTCCCCGGTACCCCTCGATGCCCGGCATCCCCATGCGTGACCTGGTATCAAACTGGGAGGCTAGTTCTCCGACTCCCGCGTCCCGGTGGGTCGACGAGCTGTGCAACCAAGTCGTGGCCACCGCCTCGGATCAGTTTCCGCACCCTAGCTGGGAACTGATGCGGGGCACCGACCGGATGGACGGAACCTGGTACGGCCCATTTGTGCGCTACATCAAAAAGATTTCCCGACGTCAGCGCACGGAGATCGACGTCGTCTTCTGCAAGTTTGAGCTCGACGACGACAACCGACCCAAAATTCGACTTCCCGAGAGTGAGCACTAAGCGCAGCGATCTAGCCAGCCCACGCAACACCACGCCCAGGTAAGGCAGCCCCGCTATCCGAAGGTGGAACAACCTTCTGCATTCGGGTGAGCGTGTCCCATGGCTCAACGAGGGCTCCGGGTGGCGCTCTTGGTCACCCTGGGCATGGTGGCGAGCGCGAAAGGGCGACCTTCGCAGGGAGGAACTTACCTCTCTCCGTTCCCCACCGAGCTGGATAAACGGTGGGAAAATGAAATAAAATTCCCGCCGACACAAGTCGCCAACGTCTCATTCTGTCGCCGGTAGACTACGAACATTAGTGATGCGCGCCCGCGGTCGTTCCGGCCGATCGGCGCCATACCGTTTTCGACGCGGTGCCCCGAACAGCGATTCTGCTTACTGCATGATCACGCCGGCCTGCTCGGTGGCTGCGCCGGCCAGGGCCGCTACCGTGATGGCGATCAGTAGTACCAGTGTCAGGAAGAGATAGCCGATGACGAGGCCGGCGGTGGCCAGTCCTCGGCCCCGTTCCCCGGTCCTGGTGATCTGTTTGTGGGCGAGGTGTCCGAACACCAGGGCCAACGGCCAGCAAGCGAATGCCAGGGCCAGAGCCAGGATGGCCAGGGGATTGGTGGGAGGCGGATAGGGTCCCTGACCCGAGTCGGAGGCAGGCGCGGGAGGTTGCGCCGGGTAATCCGGGAGCCGGTAGCGCTGCCCCAGCGGCGTCTGGCCGTAGTACGCATCCTGCGAAAACACTGTCGATTGATCCTCTCTGCGGTGGGGTCACTGATTCAGGAGCCGGCGGGGAAGTCGACGATCATCAGGTCGGCGACGTCGATCAGCGTGGTCATTCCGGTGGGAAAGGCCACGGACACCGCCGAGGGCTGGGGGAAATAGCGCTGGTCCGGACCGACGACCAGCCCCGTGCCGTCGATCCAGCGGTCGCGGCGCTGGGGGCGGACCAGGACGTGGCTGCCGGTGGGCGGGAGCACACCCCAACGGCCGACCTGCGGCTCCTGCGCCATCGACGGACTCCTCTACGCACTTGATGTCGAAGAACACCGGCCAGGCCCGCGCACCCCCCGGGGGGAGTCAGGTATGGGCACGCAGGCCCGGCCGGCTGTACCCAGGAGCTGGGGCCACTTCCAACCCCACCCCCGGGCGACTGGGCAGCTTTGCCGCATCCGGAACAGGAAGTCCCAGCTCGCGGCCGATTTGGGTGCGAATGAACTCGGTGGGCTGACCCAGCCAAGCACTGGCCTCCCGTTGCACCCGGCAGCGCCACCGGCGCCGGGCACGCCAGCCCCCGGGGCGCCGGCAGAACCGGCAGCGACCCCGCTGATCCACCGAGTGATTCATCAGGATCAAGTACAACGTCGCCACAGCCCGACCGGAGACGGTGCCGATCCCCTCGGCCGCGCGCCGCCCAGCCTGCACCGCCTCCACCAACGCCGCACGCAGCACCGCACACAGATGCTGATGCCTGAGCTGGTGGACGCTCAGCCCCCGGTTGATCACCAGATCTCCCCGGACCGATCGGCGAGCCGGCACTCGGTGAGCGAATACGGGTTCGTCACATCACTGGCCTTTCTCCGCTGACCGCGACCGGCTCCGGACCGAACGGGCAGTTCTGCTCTGTCGTGGCCGTAAGTGTGCTGGCGCGGATGAGCAAGTGGGATATCCGGCAGGGCCAAACTTCACCGGCATGGCGATCTGGTTGTTGAGCTGCGCAAAAAAAGATCAACAGGACAGAACTTGGTCTTGATGAAGATCGTCAAGGTGACATTCTTGTTGTGGGTGGGGCTACGGTTCGTCACAAATGCTGTCCCGGGGGGTGACCATGAAGGGGGTGCAGGGTGACTCGCAAGAAAACCGAGAACTCGGTGAAGGCCCAGCATGAACAGCTGCGGGAGCGGATGCGTGGCTACGGCTGCCCGGTGGCCCAGATCGCCGTCGAGCTGGCCCGCCGCTTCAACCTGCGTCCCCGCACGGCCTGGCGCTGCGCGCTGGGCTGGTCACAGTGGAAACTGGCCCAGCACTACAACCGGCTCCATCCCAAGGCCAAGCTGTCCGACAGCCGGGTCAGTGCCTGCGAGAGCTGGCCGCACGGCGGCAGAGCCCCCAGCGTGCACTACCTGGCGCGACTGGCCACCACCTACGGCCACGGCTGCACCCCCGGCCAGCTCGCCGACGCCGACGACCTTGAGCACCTCGACCCCGCCGAGCGCACCCTGCTCACCACCGGCTACTCCACCGCTTTCACCGCGACCTCACCGCTGGAAGCCCTCAGCGACCCTCGGAGCGCTCCGGATCGTGCACTGCACGCCGGGATTGGTGACACTGGACTGGTCTGGGCTCCCCGGCGCGCCGTGCTCTGCGACGCGCGGGGCATGCCCCTGCGTAAGGAGGTCATCATGGCAGGCGAGGAATCCACTCATTTCCGTCGCTGGAGCGCCACTACCAACGTCACCGACACCATCCTGGAACAGATGAGCACCGACGTCGCCGAACTCGCCCGCGACGAGCAGATCGACCCCCCAGCCACCACCTACGCTCGACTACTCGGCGCCCGCGACGACGTCTTCCGGCTCATCGGCGGGCGCCAGCCCCCTCGCCACACCGCCACCCTGTACAAGATCGCCAGCCAGGTCACCGCCCTGCTCGCCATGGTCACCTTCGACCTGGACCACCCCAACACCGCCAGCGCGCATGCCCGCACCGCCCTGCACTGTGTCGAGATGTCCGGCTACACCCCCATCCGCGTCTTCATCCGCTATGTGCAGTCCAACATCGCCTTCTCGGCCGGGCGCTACGACGAGGCCGCCGAACTCATCGACGCCGCCCTACCCGACGCCACCAGCGGCACCACCTTGCTACGGGTGGCCAGTCGACTGGCCAGGATCAACGCCGCCCGCCACCGGCCCGACGAGGTCACCCGAGCTCTGGCCATAGTCGAGACCGCCCCCACTGAACTCACCCCTGATGAGCCTGGGGTCCTCGGCTTTGATTTCGCCATGGCTGCCAGGAACGTCGGGGATGCTCATTACGATCTCGGCGGCGCCGAGCATCTGGACGCCGCCGTGGAGTGGGCACGCATCGCTCTGGATACGCACAGCGCCGAGGCCCAGCCCAAATCCACATACATCGCCGCCGCCCGGTTTACTCTCGCACACGCCTATCTGGGCAAAGAGAATCTGGAAGCGGTCGCGGAGCACCTCGCCTCGATCCTGCACACCACCAGCGCCGAGTACCGCACCGTTCCCGTCATCGGCCGCGCCCGCTCCCTGCACACCCTGCTCACCCAACACACCGACCTCGCTTCCCCCACCCTGACCACCCTGCGCGACGACCTCGCCGGATTCATCACCCACCCCGCCCCCACCCCACCCGAACTGGAACCGGGCACCACCACCTAACCTCCACTGCTGAATATCAAAGGAACACGTTACATTCCCGCTCAAGCAGCAAGGCCAGCCTGACTGATGTACTAATCAGGCACGATTCACCATGAGCTACCAGGATACTTTAGTGAGCAATACCCGTCGTCCAAGGAAGATAACATGGATGAAACCATAAAAAGGAAGCCTTCTTCCTCAGAGGAACCTGCGATTTTGGTGAGATTCAGTACTGGCGGGTTCATGTGGAGATCAAGGGCGCCGTCACACAGGCAGACGGACCGATAGCTCCATTCGAGGTCGAGGACTCCAGTTCGCGGAATCAAATCACATGTCGAGAGAGGAGATGAGCACTACGCGCCCTGGAGTGGATTATGGCGGCGTATTGCTCTTGCACCACGACGGACGGTCGTGGGTGATGCTCACCCTAGGGGGTCAGGCCGCCTACCACAACGAAGAAATTTCCGCCGCTGATACTGCAGGTGCTTGTGACTGGGCACACGGTATCGCAGCTACGATTGCCGACATACCTCCACCGAGACCGCACAATACGGTCACCGGAGTTCGCTGCTACACCTTCTGTGAACGCAACGGAGTGCTGCACGCAGAGCTGTCCCCGGGGCGAGTACATCATGACGGGCACGGATGGGTACTCGTCAACGCACAAGGCGAAGTGACCGAGCGCAATAGAAATATTTCCCTCGATGACCACGATGCAGCGCTTGACTGGGCGAACAAGGTCATCGCTTCAACCACAGGAGCTGCCCGGCGCGGCAAGTGGCGGGCGAGTATCGGGCGCTTCCCGGAAGGCACCTACTGCGACGTCCACGGCCGACTCGGTCGCCAATGGTTACGTCGGGCGTGGAATCGGATGCTGGTCCGGACGACCAGAATCCCATAACAGAGTGACCCCGTGAGCACAGACGCCGACGATCTCGATCACCTCAGCCCCGCCGAACGCACCCTGCTCACCACCGGCTACCCCACCACCCTCCGAGCGAACTCACCGCCGGAGGCCCTCAGCGACCTTCGGAGCACTGCGGGGGGGTGCACTGCACCCCGGGATTGGTGACACTGGGGTGGTCTGGGCACCCCGACACATCCTGCGCTGCGACGTGTGGGGCGTGCCCCTGCGCGAGGAGATCATCATGGCAGCCGACGAATCCACCCACTTCCGCCGCTGGAGTGCGACCACCAACGTCACCGACACCGTCCTGCAACAGATGAGCGCCGACGTCGCCGAACTGGCCCGCGACGAACAGATCGACCCCCCGGCCACCACCTACGCCCGGCTCCTCGGCGCCCGCGACGACGTGTTTCGGTTGATCGGCGGACACCAGGCCCCGCAGCACACCGCCACCCTGTACAAGATCGCCAGCCAGGTCACCGCCATGCTCGCCATGGTCACCTTCGACCTCGGCCACCCCCACTCCGCCACCGCCCACACCCGCACCGCCCTGCACTGCGCCGACATGTCCGGCTACACCCCCATCCGCGTCTTCATCCGCTTCGAGCAGGCCAACATCGCCTTCTCGGACGGACGCTACGACGAAGCTGCCGAACTCCTGGAGGCTGCCCGACCCGATGCCACCAGCGGCACCACCCTGCTGCGGCTGACCAGTCGACTAGCCCGCATCAACGCCGCCCGCAACCAGCCCGACGAGGCCGCCCGTGCCTTGGCCCTGGCCGAGACCGCACCCACCGAGCGCACCCCCGACGAGGCTGGGGTCCTCGGCTACGACCCCGCCATGGCTGCCAGAGACGCCGGTGACGCCCACTACGATCTCGGCGGCGCCGAGCACCTGGATGCCGCCGTGGACTGGGCACGCATCGCTCTGGATATGCGCACCGCAGAGACCCAGCCCAAACCCACGTATATCGCTAATGCCCGATTCGTCCTGGCACACGCCTATCTGGGCAAAGGAGAGCTGGAGGCGGTCAGCGAGCACCTCGCCTCGATCCTGCACACCACCAGCGCCGAATACCGCACCGTGCCGACCATCAACCGCGCCCGCTCCCTGCACACCCTGCTCACCCAACGCACCGACCTCACCTCCCCCACCCTCACCACCCTGCGCGAGGACCTCGCCGGATTCATCACCCACCCCGCCCCCACCCCACCACAACTCGACCCCGGCACCACCTGAGGGCCTGTTTCTCGCCAGTCCCCGGCTTACGGCAGGCGAGTGATCAGAGTTCCACACTTGTGCTTCTTCATAGGATGAAGCACTCGATAGGAGATCGGCAAACGTGAGTAGGCGTGATAAGAACGACCCGGACCCGAAGGATGACGGCAAGCGCGACGTCGGCCGTGACGGCGATACCGGCAAGCGGACGGGTGACAAGATTGACCCCAAACAGTGGGAGAACCAGCACTGGGG
>JBOHHD010000379.1:0-5911 GCA_050700515.1 Pseudonocardiaceae bacterium | reverse complement strand
GCGTTGAGAATGGTGGCGCGCTTCTCCCGATCGGCACGCATCTGCTTCTCCATCGCCTCCTGAATGGACGGCGGTGGGTCGATCGCCTTGAGCTCGACCCGGCCGACCCGAATACCCCACCGTCCGGTCGCCTCGTCGAGCACTCCGGACAGCTGGCCATTGATGAAATCCCGGGAGGTCAAGGTGTCCTCCAGGCTCATCCCACCGACGACGTTGCGCAGTGTGGTAGTGGTCAGCTGCTCGACCGCAGCGATGTAGTTGGAGATCTCATACACTGCGTCCTTGGGATCGGTCACCTGGAAGTAGACGACGGTGTCGATGGAAACCGTCAAGTTGTCCTTGGTGATCACTGGTTGCGGGGGGAAGGAGACCACCTGCTCGCGCAGGTCGATCCGGGCCCGGATCCGGTCGATGAAGGGCACCAGGAAATTCAGACCCGGCGTGAAGGTCGCACGGTAGCGGCCCAGCCGCTCCACGACTGCGGCCGTGGCTTGGGGAATCACCACCACGGCTTTGACGACAATGATAACGATCGCCAGCACGATGACCAGCAGGACGATGAACAGAAGGAATTGCATCAGGGCTCTCCCCAGACGATTGCGGTGGCACCAGAGATCTCCAGGACCCTAACCTCAAGACCCGGCTCCAGTACCTGGGTCTCGTCGTACGCGCGAGCGGACCACGACTCCCCGCGCAACTTCACCTTCCCGCCATGCGCATTGACGGTGCTGACCACCACGGCCAGGCTCCCCACCAGGGCATCAGCGTTGGTCCGCACTTGAGCGGCCTCCAACCGGCGTTTGAGTACCGGGCGGGCCACGGTGATGAGCGCCACCGAGATCACCGCGAAGACAACGACGTCCAGCCAGAGCGGCGTGCCCAGCGCCCCCGAACCAGCGGCGGCCAATGCTGCCACACCCAGCATGAGCAGCACGAAGTCGCCGGACAACACCTCGGCAGCGATCAGTACAATCCCAGCGAGGAACCACAACACAGCAACCATGCGCTAATAGTGGCAGATCCCGATCACGGCGCGTGAGGGTTTGGCACAAGTCCATGGCCGGAGTCATTCCGACCCCGCGGCAACGAAGTCGATGAGGCGCTCGACGGCTCCCAGCAGGGCCGGTTCGAGATCGCGGAAACCCCGCACCCCAGCGAGCACCCGGTCCCAGCCCTGCACCGGATCGGCCACCCCGGCGCGGTCCACCCAGCCCAGTGCCCGGCATACGCCCTCCTTCCACGACACCCCACGCGGCACATCAGGCCAACCGCCGATACCCAGCGCCGCCGGGCGCACCGCCTGCCACACATCCACGTACGGGTGACCGGTTATCAACACGTGTTCGCGGCGCACCGCGGCCGCCAGACGGGTCTCCTTGCTGCCGGCAACCAAGTGGTCGACCAGCACCCCGAGCCGCCGCTGCGGGCCGGGGCCGAAATGGTCGATCCGCTCGGCCAGCTCGTCCACCCCATCGAGGGGTTCGACGACCACGCCATCCACCCGCAGGTCGTGCCCCCAGACCCGTTCCACCAGTTCGGCGTCGTGTCGACCCTCCACCCAGATGCGGCTGGCCCGCGCGGTGCGGGCGCGCAGGCCGGCCACCCGTACCGATCCGGACGCCGAACGTACCGGATCACGTGATCCTGGCTGTGGCGGCCGGACCAGCGTCACCGGGGCACCGTCGATCAGGAATGCCGCGCGCCGGAGCGGGAACGTCCGCGAACGACCGACGGCGTCCTCGAGCACCACCGCATCGCGTTCGCAGCCCAGCACAGCACCGCAGAAGCCGCTCGCGGCGTCCTCGACCACCAAGCCTTTGTCGGCGAAGCACTGGGGCACCTCCCGTCGGGTGCGGGGCTGGGCCAGCACATCCGACCCGTAGGTGACGCTGCGCCGTTGTGGATCCCTCTGGGCCATGGCCGGTGACCGTAGCGTCACCACGAGATCGGGGGACATCTGCCGCGCCGGACGCGCCGATCGTCGTTAAGCGTTCTACTCTCCTACCCCGTGCCATGTTCCAGCGCGACTCTGACCGTGTGGGCTTCAGCTTGGCTGCACGGTGCCGCTGCCCCGGATGATGTGATCGACGCCCTGCACACCTGGGCCGAGCTGCACGAGGTGGTGGCGGCCGACGAATTCACCGCTGACCAGCTCCAGTTACCCACCCCTGACCAGCCCCCTGCCTCCGTGGTCGGGCTACTGGCCGCTGCCCGCCGGACCGGTGCCGGTGGGGGTCGACTGCTGCTCCCGGTGCCCGGCGACGTGCGAGGGTTGCCTCCCACCGGCGGGCTGACCCCCGCCGTCCTGGAGGCCGGCGAGGTCGCCGTGCTGACCAGCACCGAGCTGTCCGGCACCGAACTGGCCGTGGTGCCGACCGCGATCGACGAGGCCGTCCTGCGTTGGACGGTATTCGCCCCAGGCCCGTTGCCCCCTTGCCCGGAGCCCGGTCTGTCCGACGCCGAGCACGGTCTGCGCGGTGCCGTACGCCAGGCGGCGACCACGTTGGTGGACCTTGACGTCGCCCGCCACCGGCCCGGGGTCCGCGCCGAGATCGCGGCAGTGTTGGAGCACCGGGTCCGCCCGCCGTGGCCGGAGGGCACCCCTGGGCGCGCCCTGCGGGTGCTCCAGCAGGCCGACGAGGTGGCGGCGATCCTGGGCGCAGCAGAAACCGACGAGCCAGGTGGTGCGCTTTCGGCCTCCGCGGCGGCAGCCCGTTCCGCGGCGCTGCGGCCGTTGTGGACCGCTGTGCGGGAGGCACGGCGCTCTGCAGTGGGTGAGGCGGTGCGGGCACTGACCGCACGCGCCGGTCGGCGTTGAGCGGGTTCTATGGTGTCGGGTTCGTCCGCACCGGCGCGCAGCACGTCGGGGCGCAGGGCGCACCGTTGACGCCGTAGCCGGCCGTCTGAAGCGACGAGCAGCGGCGTGAGGGCACACCGTGCAGGTGCTCGCGCACGAGCTCGACGACCATTTGGGCGAAGCGGGCATCGATGCCGGGGGTCCGCACTCGGGTGAAGCTCATGCCGAGTTCACCGGCCCGCTGCCGGGCCTCACAGTCCAGATCCCACAACACCTCGAGGTGGTCGGAGACGAACCCGATCGGCGCGACCACGACGCTGGCCACGCCACGGGCGTGCAGCACCTCCAGCTGATCCAGTACATCGGGCGCCAGCCACGGCACCTGCGGTGGCCCCGAGCGAGATTGCCAGGCCAGGTCGTAGCCGTCCACTCCGGCAGCTGTGGCGGTCAGCCTGGCTGCCTCGGCCACCTGCCGGGAATACCGATGACCGCCCTCGGCGGCCAGTCCCGCGGCGGCGTCGGCGGCAACCGGCACGGAGTGTGCCGTGAACACCACCCGGGCGCCGGGCCCGGCCTGGTCCAGCGCGGCGCGCAGGGCGTCGGACCAGGCCGCGATGAACAGCGGATGGTCGAAGAAGTGCCGGAGTCTGATCAGATCCGGGGCACCGGCGCCGACCGCGGCCCGGGCTCGGGCGATGTCCTCGTGGTACTGCCGGCACCCGGAGTACCCGCCCCACGCCGAGGTGGCAAACACCAAGGCACTGCACACCCCGCCGGCGGTCATCGTGGCAACGGTGTCCTCCACCATCGGGTGCCAGTTGCGGTTGCCGAAGTACACCGGTAGCTCCAGGCCGGCCGCCGCCAGCGCCCGTTCGATCAGCGTGATCAGCTCACGGTTGCACTGGTTGATCGGCGAGACCCCGCCGAAGTGCAGGTAGTGCTGCGCCACCTCGTCCAGGCGTTCCGGCGGCACACCGCGTCCCCGGGTGACGTTCTCCAGGAACGGGCGCACCTGCTCCGCTCCCTCGGGACCACCGAAAGAGAGCAACAGCAGCGCGTCTATGTCGGAGTCGATCTCAGACGCCTACCGCGTGGAAGCCGCCGTCCGCCCACACCATCGAGCCGGTGGTGGCCGGCAGCCAGTCGGACAGCAACGCGCAGGCGGTGCGCGCCACCGGCGTGGGGTCCCCGATGTCCCAACCCAGCGGCGCGCGACCGTCCCAGGCATTCTCGAACGTCTGGAAGCCAGGGATGGATTTGGCTGCCATGGTGCGCACCGGTCCGGCTGCGACCAGGTTCACCCGGATACCGTCCGGACCGAGATCACGGGCCAGATACCGACACACCGACTCCAGCGCCGACTTGGCCACCCCCATCCAGTCGTAGGCGGGCCAGGCCTGCCGGTTGTCGAAGTCCATCCCGACGATCGAGGCCCCACTGCCCAGCAGCGGACGGCAGGCCATCGCCAGCGACTTGAACGAGTAGGCCGAGACGTGCAGCGTGGTCGCCACGTCCTCCCAGGGGGCGTCGAGGAATTCCCCGCCCAGACACGAGGGCGGGGCAAAGGCGACCGAGTGCAACACGCCATCCAGCCCGCCCAACTGCTCCCCCACCCGCTCGGCGAGCGAGTCCAGCTGGACCTGGTTCTGCACGTCGAGTTCCAGCACCGGCGCCGGCTCGGGCAGCCGCTGGGCGATCCGCTCCACCAGGCTCATCCGGCCGTATCCGGTGAGCACCACCTGGGCGCCTTGCTCTTGAGCCACCCGTGCCACATGGAACGCGATCGACGCATCGGTGATCAC
Organism: Pseudonocardiaceae bacterium; assembly: GCA_050700515.1. Taxonomy (GTDB): domain Bacteria; phylum Actinomycetota; class Actinomycetes; order Mycobacteriales; family Pseudonocardiaceae. Next base: position 1,312 of record JBOHHD010000379.1, on the reverse strand, counting down.
GCCGGTGATCAGCAGCCGCTTCTTCTCCAGCAAACCCGCCACTTGCCTCTCCTTCTCGCCGTTCCGGTCGCATCCACCTGTCGACGTTCAGTGGCCCATCCCCAGCCCCCCGTCGACCGGCAGCACCGCGCCGGTGATGTAGCCCGCGGCATCCGAAGCGAGGAACGTCACCGCTGCGGCGACGTCCTCGGCAGTGGCCTGCCTGCCCAGCGGGATGGTGCTCAAGAGCTGTTCCCGCCGCGCTTCGGGCAGCTCCGCGGTCATATCCGTGTCGACGTAACCGGGGGCGACCACGTTGGCGGTGATCGACCGGGAGCCCAGCTCATGGGCGATCGACCGTGCCATGCCGATCAGCCCTGCCTTGCTGGCCGCATAGTTCGCCTGCCCGGGACTGCCGGAAAGGCCCACCACCGAGGAGATGAACACCATCCGGCCCCAGCGGGCCCGCAGCATGCTCTTCGCGGCGCGCTTGGCCACCCGGTAGGACCCGGTGAGGTTGGCGTCCACCACCCGGGTGAACTGCTCCTCGCTCATCCGCAGCAACAGCGTGTCGTCGGTGATCCCGGCGTTGGCGACGAGGACCTCGATCGGCCCGTGCGCCGCCTCCGCCTCGGCGAACGCGGCGTCCACGGCGGCGGCGTCGGTGACGTCGCACCGCACGCCGAGCAAGCCCTCCGCTGCGCCGGACCCCCGGTGGGTCACCGCGACCTTGTCGCCCTGCTTGGCGAAGGCGAGCGCGATGGCCAGCCCGATGCCCCGGTTTCCTCCGGTGACGAGCACAGAACGGGACACGAGGGCGCCTCCGGTGGATCTTGGCTGTGAGTTCAGCACGACAGTGGTTCCAGGGCGACCGTACCGGACCTGCACCGGCAGCCGAGGCGCTTGTCACCCGGAGGAAACCCGAGCTCAGCGCTTCAGGAGTGCTGGTCAGCTCGGTAGCAGGTCAGTTCGGCCGCCACCGTGCGGTGGACACCGGTGGAGCGGCGAAGACCGTGGGCCGTCACCGGCGCATGGTCTTTTCATGATCGAGAATCTTCGTAATCCTTGGGGTCGGTGAGCGTGCCCGAAGCCGACCGGACCAGCTTGGTGATCTTCAAGCTGTCGCGCTGGACAGCCATTCGGTTCCCAATGGCGCTTTACAGGGGGCCGACGAGTGCCATTGGGCTCCACATGGCAGTCGGCGGGTCTCTCCTGAGTGTCATTCGGCTCTCAATGGCTGTTCAGGCACCGGGTACTCGATTCATCTTGTGCTCTCGGGTCCTCTCGTCGGTGATGATCGTGTCATCCGGTGTGGTGCTGGGCGGCTCAGGGT
>JBOHHD010000378.1:0-1587 GCA_050700515.1 Pseudonocardiaceae bacterium | reverse complement strand
GCACGGTAAGGGTCATGGCCCCACCATGCTGCTGCCGACCACCGGTGCCGCTCGCAGCGTCGCCAGCGAGGGCCGTTCGGGCACCGCGACATCGGAGACGACGAGCTCCCGCTCGGCACCGCCCCCGGCGCTGCGGCGGCGGAACTGCGCGAGCATGGTGGCTGGTGGCGCGCTGGCGACGATGCGGCCCTCCCGCTGCAGCCGGCTGGCCGCCGTGAGCATGATCTGCGCCGCCATCCGGCCCAGTGCGTCGTTGCCCTGATGGGTGTGCCGCCGCTGGCCCAGGTTGACCTGCGCCATCGCGTCCAGCCCGACCAGCTCGAGAAGGTCCACCAGCAACCCGAGCTCCACCCCGTAGCCGGTCACGAACGGGACCCGCTCCAGCACCGCACGCCGCCCGGCGTATTCCCCGGCGAGCGGTTGGACGAATCCCGCCAGTGTCGGCCAGTACAGGTTGAGCAGCGGCCGGGCGACCAGCTCCGTCACCCGCCCCCCGCCGTCGGGCACCGTCAATCCCAGTAGCTCGAAGGGCCGCTGGTAGAACGCCTTGACGAAGTCCACCGCCGGATCGGTGAGCAGCGGGCCCAGCAGCCCGGTCACGAAGTCCGGAGTGAACCCGCGCAGGTCGGCGTCGACGAACACGACGAGCTCTCCGCTGCTGGCGGCCAGGCCCTTCCACAGCACATCGCCCTTGCCGTCCCGGCGAGGCAGCTCACTGAGCACCTCGTCCTGCGCGACCACCCGCGCGCCGGTCGCCGCGGCCACCGCGGCGGTGCCGTCGACAGACCGGGAATCCACCACGAGCACCTCGTCCACCAGGGCCACTCGCTCCATCAGGTACCCACGGATCGTGGTGACGATCGCCCCGATCGTGGCCTCCTCGTTCCGGGCCGGGATCACCACGCTCACCGTCGCACCGCCCTTGGCCGCGGCGAGGTGCTCGGCCGACCAGTCAGTGGCGCAGCTGGTTCGACGAGCCAGCCATTCCCGGACACCATCGGCGAGCCCCACAGCGCCGTCCAGCTCCTCGATCAGTCCCATCGTCACTCCTGTTTGTCGACCTGCGTCCAGTGGTGCCCGTTTACGGCGAGATCAAACAGGGCACTTCCGTAGCGTCCGAATGAAGTTTGCAAAGAAAGTCCCCAGGAAGTCCGTAGAAAGGGTGCTGTGACACGTTGCCGGATCGGTTTCGTCGGCGCCGGTGGCGTGGCGGCCCGACATGTCCGCACCCTGGCCACCCTGCCGCAGGCCGACGTCATCGCCGTCACCGACGTCGACCCGGCCAGGGCGCAGGGGTTCGCCACCGAGCACGGGTTGCGGGTGGTGCCGGATGTGGCCGCGCTGCTCGGTATCGGATTGGACGCGGTGTACGTGTGCGTGCCGCCGTTCGCCCACGGCGCGCTGGAGGAGGCGATCCTCGGCGCCGGGGTGGCGCTGTTCGTCGAGAAGCCCCTGGGCCTGGGCCCCGTCGTGCCCGAGCGGGTCGCCCGCGCGGTGGCGCGGGCCGGCGTGGTGACCGCGGTCGGGCACCACTGGCGCTATTCGTCCGCGGTGCAGCACGCGCGGGCGCTGCTCGCCGACCGGCCC
>JBOHHD010000377.1:0-12029 GCA_050700515.1 Pseudonocardiaceae bacterium | reverse complement strand
CGTCAAGGATCTACGATGACCTCTCCCCCAGCCTGCAACGAGAGTTCCAAATAAAGGATCTCACCGTTCTGGCCTACTTATTCTGCATTATCAGGGTGACCCGTCGTCAACCTGTCGTCAACCATTCCTGACGATCGACTGACGGCGCAAGCGCGCCACCTCCGCAAGCACCACGCCAGCCGCGACCGACGCATTGAGCGACTCTACCGTTACCGCCATGGGAATCGACACCATTGCGTCGCAAGTCTCACTGACCAATCGGGACAGCCCGCGATCTTCCGAACCGAAGACCAACACCAAAGGACCGGTAGCCAACGGAAAAGAATCCAGCGGCACCGAACCGTCGGCGGCCAGCCCGACGACCATCAGACCGGCCGCGGCGCAGTCCTTGAGGGTGCGGGTCAGGTTGGTCGCCCTGGCCACGGGCAGGCGCGCGGCCGTCCCTGCCGAAGTCCGCCAGGCCACCGCGGTCATCCCTGCCGAACGCCGCTGCGGCAGCAGCAACCCGTGCGCGCCGAACGCGGCCGCCGAGCGGACCACGGCGCCGAGGTTGCGCGGGTCGGTCACCCCGTCCAACGCGACGAGCAGCGGCGGCGCCCCGGAGTCCAGCGCGGCACCCAACACGTCCTCCGGATGGGCGTATCGGTAGGGCGGCACCTGTAACGCAATTCCTTGATGCGGCACCCCTGCGGCCAGCCGGTCGAGATCAGCCCGTGGGACCTCGAGGACGGCCAAGCCGGCGTCGGCGGCCAGTTGCACGGACTCGTTGACCCGCTCTTCGGCGTCGATCCCGACGGCGACCTGCAGCGCGGTGGCCGGTACCCCGGCGCGCAAGCACTCCAACACCGGATTGCGCCCGAACACGGTTTCCCCGGACTCGGTATCGGTGCGACGGCGGGCATGGGCGGCCGAGCTGGCGCGCGCGGCCCCACGCTGAGCGAGTTGACGTTGGGCCGGGTGGCCGGGCCGGATCTCGGCGGGTGGTGTTGCCCCGCGGCCACGAAGTCCCTTGGATTTCTGCCCGCCGGAGCCGACGACGGCACCTTTCTTGGTGCCCGGCTTGCGCATCGCACCCTTGCGCTGTGAGTTGCCCGCCATCATTCAGCTCCCCTTGACCGTCCACACCGGACCGTCAGGAGTGTCCTCAACGGTGATTCCAGCGGTGAGCAGCCGACCCCGGACGGCATCGGCGGCCGCGAAGTCCCGGCGGCTCCGGGCCTCGGCACGGTCAACTAGCATACCCTCCACCAGGGACGACAGTGCCGCCGACCGGGCATCGGAGCCCGATGTCGCGCGCCATTGCTCCGCCAGCGGATCCAAACCCAGCACCGCGGTCATCGCGCGTACCGAGCAGGCGACCGTCACCGCCGTCGGATGGTTCCCGGCGTCCAGCGCGCTGTTGCCCTCGCGGACCGCGCCATGGATCGCCGCGAGCGCCGCCGGGGTGCCGATATCGTCGTCCATCGCCATGGCGAAGTCCGCGCCCACCCTGGTGGGCTCAAACGCCCCGCAGCGTTCCCGAACCCGGTGCACGAACGACTCGATCCGCCGGTAGGCGGCCACCGCTTCCTGAAGCGCACCGTCGGAGTACTCGATAGCCGAGCGGTAGTGCGCGCCGATGAGGTAGTAGCGCAGCTCTACGGCGCGCACCCGGCGCAGGGTGGCCGGGATGGACAGCGTGTTGCCCAACGACTTGGACATCTTCTCACCGGACAGGGTCACCCACCCGTTGTGCAGCCAGTATCGGGCAAACCCATCGCCGGCCGCCGTGGACTGGGCACGCTCGTTCTCGTGGTGCGGAAAGACCAGATCCAAGCCACCACCGTGGATGTCGAACTCCGCGCCCAGGTAGGTGCTCGCCATGGCCGAGCACTCCAGATGCCAGCCCGGCCGGCCCGGTCCCCAGGGCGTTGGCCAGGACGGCTCACCGGGCTTGGCGCCCTTCCACAGGGTGAAATCCCGGGGGTCGCGCTTACCGGAGGCAGCGGATTCACCCTGGGAGACCTCGGCGGGACGCTGCCCGGACAGCGATCCGTAGTCCTGCACCGAGTCCACCGCGAAGTAGACATCACCGTCCGCGGCGTACGCGTGTCCGCGGTCGACCAGTCGCGCCATCAACTCGACCATCTGCGGAACGTGGCCGGTGGCGCGGGGCAACACCGAAGGCGCCAGGCACCCCAGGATGGTGTAGGCGTCCTCGAACGCCCGCTCGTGCTGATAGGCCCACTCCCACCACGGTCGGCCCGCCTCGGTCGCCTTGGCGAGGATCTTGTCGTCGATGTCGGTGACGTTGCGGACCAACACAACGTCATGGTCGGTGGCGATCAACCAGCGGCGCAGGACGTCGTAGTTCATCGCCGAACGCACGTGCCCGATATGGGGTATGCCCTGCACCGTGGCACCACAGACGTAGATCGACGCCTTGCCGGGCCGTAGCGGGACGAACTCCCGCTGACTGCGCGTCGCGGTGTCATACAGGCACAAAGTCACGCCGCGATCGTAGAGCGTGCTCCGTCGAGCCACCGATGGCACACGGCTCGCCGTGGCGGTGCACTCCGAGCACGGCACGACGCTGGATGGGCTGGCCGGCCAGTACCAGCAGCAGACCTGGTCGTTCAGTAGCAGGTACGGAGAATTGGTTACCCGACATGGCAGCTACGTGAAAGGCTTTGGCCCGATCCGGATCCCGGCCGGTGAGCCCGGCCTTGGTGATCGTCTTGGGGGAATCCGAATGTGTCGACGGGAGGTTCGATGGCGATAGGCACTGTCGTCTTCGATCGGTACGAGCTGCACGAGCAGATCGGTGCCGGTGGGACGAGCGTGGTCTGGCGGGCGACCGACCAGCTCCTGCACCAAACCGTCGCGCTCAAACGGGTCTCCTTCGCCGCCCTGGGTGGTGAGCAGGCCCAACTCACTCGCGACCGCGCGCTGCGCGAAGCCCGCCTGGCCGCCCAACTCCGCAGCCACCCGAACGTCGTGGCCGTCTACGACGTGCTGGTCGACCAGAGCGACATCTGGCTCGTCATGGAATATCTTCCCGCCCGCAGCCTGCGTGACGTCCTCAACACCGACGGACCCCTTGACCCCGCCGCGGTCGCCCGGATCGGCGCCGACCTCGCGGGCGCCCTCGCCGCCGCGCACGCCCTTGGCATCGAGCACCGCGATGTCAAACCCGGAAATGTCCTCATCGGCATGGACGGCGTCACCAAACTCACCGACTTCGGCATTTCGCATCTCACCGGGGACACCCACCTCACCATCACCGGAATCACCGGCACCCCCGCCTACTTCGCCCCCGAAGTGGTCGGCACCGGCGAATCCAGTCCGGCATCGGACGTGTTCTCGCTGGGCGCGACGCTCTATGCCGCCGTCGAAGGCCAGCCTCCCTTCGGCACCGACGACAACACCTTCCGGCTGCTCAACATCGTCCGTACCGGCATCATCCGCCCGCCCACCCGCGCCGGACAGCTGGAACCGCTGCTACTGCGGCTTCTCCAGCTTCACCCCGCCACCCGGCCCGACGCCGCGACCATCCAGGACCTGCTCACCCACCTCCGCGGCCCCACCTCCGCCAGCGATATCCGGTCCGACAAGCCACCACGCAGGCCACGGCGCTGGTGGCCGCCTCGCCGTCGCACCACCGTCGCCGCGGGCGCACTACTCGGCATCGTCGCGGTCGTCGCCAGTGTGGTGATCGGAACCAACCTGCGCACCGACCCCACCGGTAATTCGGAAACCCCCTCCACCGCCGATCTGCCGACCAACATCAGCGATCCGCATCAGGCTGATCCCTGCGCCCTGGTCAACCTCGACTCCCTGCGCGCATTCGGCGATCCACAGCTCACGACACCACCCTTCCTGGAGAGTTGCGAGGTCACTATCAGGGCCGCCAGCGACGTCGAGACCTACCTCCAGGTGATCTTCTATCAGCCTGGCGAGTCGATCTCCGAACTCGGCGACACGGCGCGGCAGGTCAGCGGCCTGCCCGCGGTCCGAAAGGATCGGGCCGGCGTCGCCGGGACGACTGGCTGCCAGGACTGGATCGCCCCGGCCGGCCAGTCATGGGCCACCATCACCGCTTTCCCCTACCGAGATGGATCAGAAGACCTGTGCTCGGTGACCGAGATTGCCACGACTGCGGCCGCTGAAACGCTCGCCCGCAATGGAGGAGTTGTTCCCGCCAAGCTCAACCGCAACGCGGGCTACCCGCTGGCCCTTGCTGAAGCCTGCGCCACCCTGGACAACACCACCCTCACCAAGGTCCCCGGCCTCAACCCGAACGAGAAATCCGCCGGCTTCGCCGACTGGTCCTGCTCCTGGGGAACAGCAGGCAACGGCACGCAGGTCCAACTCCACTTCGGGCTACGCGATGATTTCGACGGCCTTGGAGATCCGAGTGCCCCCCTGGCGGGAAAGAGCACCTACCGGGTCAGCGAGCCAGGTAACTGCGACGTCTATGTCGTGCACCGACCCGCCCGCACCGGCTCACGTGCCGCCGAGATAGTCGCCCTCAGTGTCACCAGCACCGTGCTGCCCGAAAACGAAGTCTGCAACCAGGCCGCCGACCTTGCCACCGTCGTCGAAGAGCAACTACGCAGAAATCCGCGGGACGCCGACCCCTGCGCCCTGATCAACCTCGACTCCCTGCGCCCTTACGGCGACCCACGGTTCGGGACGGGGCCCTGGCTGCAAAGTTGCCAGGCCGATATCGAAACCACCAATAACGACAACGTCCAGCTACGGGTGATCTTCGGCGACTACGAGCCGGTGTCCGAGCTCAAGGGAGAACCCGAGCAGCTGGGCGAGCGGACCGTGGTCCGCTCGAGCATTGTCCCTTACTGGGGTACCGACCAAGCGTGCCGGCGCTACCTCGTCCTGGACACCGATCAACCTAAGATCATCATTTACGCTCTCACCTACAACGACGAAACCACCGACCTCTGTGCGGTGGCCGAGACCGCCACGACCGCCGCCATCGAGGCGCTGGATCGAAACGGCGGCATCACCTACACCCCGGACCGCACCGCGAGCTATTCCCACGCCGGTAGTGATGCCTGCTCCCTGCTGGACAACAGCGCGCTCATGACGATTCCTGGCCTCGACCCGGACCAATCTCCCCACTACGCCAACTGGACCTGTCAATGGGACACAAAAGACAAAGACCACGGGGTGTCACTCCATTTGCGGCTGGAAGCGATACCACTTTCCGACTTCTTCTCTGAAGAGCTACAACCCGTCACTATCGCGGAGAAACAGGCGTTCGTCGACGGCAGGGAAGAAAAACGCTGCAACATCCATGTCGTGCACCGGTCCACCCCTACCGTCGCTGAGATACTCGAACTACAGGTCAACGCTCCCCTAGCCGCCGACGAGCTCTGCGCCCTGGCCACCAATCTGGCCACCACCGCCGAAAAGTACCTCCCTGAGGGTTAACCGCGCAGGAGTAGCACCACGGCGACCGCGGCGATGCCTTCGCCTCGGCCGGTGAGGCCGAGACCATCGGTGGTAGTACCTGAGACCGACACCGGGCCACCCAATGCCTGCGACAGCACGTGCTGCGCCTCGGCCCGGCGGCTCCCGATCCGTGGCGCGTTCCCGATCACCTGTACCGAGGCGTTGCCCAGCACCCAGCCCGACCCGGCCAGCAACCGGCGCACCTCGACGAGCAGCTCGGTGCCGTGCGCCTCGGCCCAGCGCGGCTCGCCGGTACCGAACACCGCACCCAGATCACCCAGCCCGGCCGCGGACAGCGCGGCATCGCACAGGGCGTGCGCAGCGACATCACCGTCGGAGTGCCCCGCGCAGCCCACCACTCCCGGCCAAAGCAGCCCGGCGATCCAGCAGTCACGGCCGGGTTGCACCGGATGCACGTCGGTCCCCACCCCGACTCTCATGCCCGCCCGGCCACCCCGGCCCTAGCCAGGACTTCGGCGATGACCAGATCGAATGGTGTGGTGATCTTGAATGCGTCGGGATGGCCCGGCACGGTGGCCACCGACTCCCCCATTCGCTCGACGAGGCCGGCGTCATCGGTTACCGGACCGGACGACGCCCGATGCGCCGCGCGCAGCAGATCCGCGCTGAATCCCTGCGGGGTCTGCACCACCCGCAACGTCGATCGGTCCACTGTCGCCACCACGTGTCCACTGGCGTCGACCTGTTTGATCGTGTCGATTACCGGCAGCACGGGCACCACGGCCTGGTGCCCGGCCAGCACGGCCCCGGCCACCGCCTGGATCACGCTGGTCGGCGTCAGGCAGCGGGCCGCGTCGTGCACCAGCACCACGTCGGCATCGGGCACCGCATCCAGGGCCTGCCGAACCGAGTCGCTGCGCTGCGCCCCGCCGGCCACGATCTGCACCCGATCCCCCAGCTCGGCCAGCGCGGCGCAGGCCCGCGCACGGTGCTCCTCGCCCACCGCGACGACGACCTCCGCCACACAACCAGAGCTCACCAGCCGCTGCACACAGTGCCAAAGCAATGGCTGACCGAGTAATGGCACGAAGGCTTTGGGCATACCAGCGGCCAACCGGACCCCCCGACCAGCTGCGGGCACCAAGGCCACGAGTCGGGCTGGGTGCACGCCTTACCCGTCGTCAGGACGCCGCGGCGAGAACCTCGTCGAGGAGCACCTCGGCCTTGTCCTCCTGAGTACCCTCGGCCAGCGCAAGCTCGCTCACCAGAATCTGCCGTGCCTTCGCGAGCATCCGCTTCTCACCTGCCGACAGGCCGCGGTCACGCTCACGACGCCACAGATCCCGGACCACTTCGGCCACCTTGTTGACGTCGCCGGAGGCGAGCTTCTCCAGGTTGGCCTTGTACCGTCGCGACCAGTTGGTCGGCTCCTCCGTATGGGGAGCACGTAGCACCTCGAAGACGCGGTCGAGACCCTCCTGGCCGACTACGTCCCGGACGCCGACGAATTCGGCGTTGGCAGCGGGAACACGGACAGTGAGGTCACCCTGAGCAACCTTGAGGACGAGGTACTTCTTTTCCTCACCCTTGATGACTCGGGTTTCAATAGCCTCGATAAGAGCGGCACCGTGGTGCGGATAGACGACGGTCTCTCCGACCTTGAAAACCATGTGTCCTCGGCCCCTTTCGCTGCGGGTAAGGCTACCACGCCGGGGCACTCCTGCGGCAGGAGGTACCAGCGTCCTCGCAGGTCAGGGTGTTGACAAGACACCCTCTACCATGCATGTGGACGCCCCTCGGCGCCCTCGGCTGCCCTTTGCGAACCCCAGTCAGCGCCCGTGGGCCAGGGTCGGGTACGCGGTCTCTCCGTATTGCCGCGTAGGCTTCTCGCTGGTCAGACGAGCTGACCGGACGTGCCCGAAGCCCGTTATGGGAGGACTTCGCCCGTGAGCCGCAGACCCCATTTGGTGTGGTCCCACTTCACCCTCGCCGCCCGGATCGCGGCCTGCTGCATGACTGCGATGCTTGCGCTCGCCGGTTGCGGAGCGGGCCAGACGGCGCAGACCGCTTCCCAGGCCGCCGCGGTTGACGGGACAAGCGCAGACCTCGGTGCTCTCGCGCTCCGTGACGTGCTGATCCCCTATGCGGAGGACCACAACGGCACCTACCCATCCGGGTCGGACGTGCCGGTACAGCTGACCATCATCAACCAAACCACCAACGCCGACACGCTGGTATCCCTGTCCACCCCGGCCGCCCGCCAGGTGCTCCTGGAAGGAGCGACAACGATTCCGGCGGGGGTGTCTGTCAGTGGGGTCACCGACCATGGTGGCCCCGCCACGCCGACTGCAGCGTCCGCCAACCCGCTGGACGTGGACGAGCTGCGAGTCATGCTCGTCGACATCCTGCGCCCCGTGCGCCCGGGACTGAACACCGAGCTCACGTTCGTGTTCCAGAACGCGGGCCCGGTAACCCTGTCGGTGCCGATGGGGCCGCCGAGCGAATCAGAACGAGCGCCGCTGGACAACGGCGGGCACTGACAGCCGCGCACCCCTGGGGGTTCGCGGATATCGTCGGCAACCATGGCGAAGTCCTCGGTCAACGTACGCGTCACCCATCGCTGCGCCGAGTGCGGCCACGAGGTTGCCAAGTGGGTGGGGCGCTGCCCGGAGTGCCAGGCGTGGGGCAGCGTGACGGCCGTCGGCACACGTCCGGTGGCTCGGGTAACGGCAGGCGCGCCGTCGAGCCCGGCCCGCCCGATTTCCCAGGTCGATCCGCAGTCCGCGCGGGCCACGGCCACCGGGATCGCCGAACTCGACCGGGTGCTCGGCGGTGGGCTGGTGCCCGGGGCGGTGATGCTGTTGGCCGGGGAGCCCGGTGTCGGCAAGTCCACCCTGCTGCTGGAGGTCGCTCATCGCTGCGCCACGACCGGCAGGCGCGCGCTCTACGTGACCGGTGAGGAGTCGGCGGGGCAGGTACGGCTGCGCGCCGAACGCACCGGCGCCCTGCACGACGAATTGTTCCTGGCCGCAGAATCCGATCTCGCCGCGGTGCTGGGGCATCTCGATGCGGTCGAACCCGCCCTACTGATCGTCGATTCGGTACAGACCATGGCCTGCGCCGAGGCCGAGGGTAGCCCCGGTGGGGTGTCCCAGGTCCGGGCCGTGGCCAGCGTGCTGATCACCACCGCCAAGGAGCGCGGGCTGCCGGTGGTGCTGGTCGGACACGTGACCAAGGACGGCACGGTGGCCGGACCTCGGGTACTCGAGCACCTGGTCGACGTGGTGCTGCAGTTCGAGGGCGACCGGTACTCCACGCTGCGAATGGTCCGGGGGATCAAGAACCGGTTCGGACCCGCCGACGAGGTGGGGTGCTTCGAACTCACTGACGACGGCATCATCGGGCTCTCCGACCCGTCCGGGCTCTTTCTCACGCGCCGCGACGGAGGCGTGCCCGGCACGGCGGTGACAGTGGTCATGGAGGGCAAGCGGCCGTTGCTCGGCGAGGTCCAGGCGCTGGTCGCCGAGTCCGCGCTGGCCAATCCCCGCCGGGCGGTGAGCGGGCTGGATTCCTCCCGGGTAGCGATGATCCTGGCGGTCACCGAGCGTCGCGGGGGCGTGCGGTTGGCGGGCTCGGATGTGTACACCGCGACGGTGGGTGGGATGCGGGTGGTGGAGCCGGCTGCCGACCTGGCCGTCGCGCTGGCCGTCGCGTCGGCCGCGGGTGAGCTGCTGCTACCCCCGCACACGGTCGCGATCGGGGAGGTCGGGTTGGCCGGAGAGGTCCGCCACGTCACCGGGCTGCGCCGACGGCTGGCCGAGGCAGCCCGGCTGGGCTTCCGACATGCCCTGGTGCCGGCGGAAAGTGCCCTGAACAACGCCGCAAACGGTCGAGGTGCCGAATCGGGCATCGCCGTACCGGCCGGGATACGGATGCACGAGGTGGCCGACCTCAGCGCTGCGTTGCGTTGGTTGCATTCCTGACGGCGAAACAGTGCCGCTTCGTAGACTGGATTTGCGGGATGGGGGGTGAGTGCGGGCGGCGCGGGGACATGTGGGCGGGAGGCGACGGTGAACGTACGGGGGCAGGCTGACCTGCTGCGGGACACGCTGGCGCGGCTGGCCCCCGGAACCACCCTGCGCGATGGGCTGGAACGGATTCTGCGCGGCCGCACCGGGGGGCTGGTGGTACTGGGTCACGACCACGCGGTTGAGTCGATCTGTGACGGAGGCTTCCAACTTGATGTGGAATTCTCCGCGACCCGGCTTCGTGAGCTGTCCAAGATGGATGGTGCGGTGGTGCTGTCCACGGAAGCAGACCGGATCTTGCGGGCCAACGTGCACCTGGTACCCGACCCGACGATCCCCACCGAGGAATCGGGAACCCGGCACCGCACCGCGGAACGCACCGGAATCCAGACCGGGCACCCCGTGATCTCGGTCAGTCAGTCGATGAGCATCGTCAGCGTCTACGTCGACGGGCGCCGCCATGTGCTTTCCAACTCGGCCACCATTCTGTCCAGGGCGAATCAGGCGCTGGCCACCCTGGAACGCTACAAGTCCCGTCTCGATGAAGTCACCCAGACGCTATCCGCACTTGAGATCGAGGACTTCGTCACTCTCAAGGATGCGATGACCGTGGTACAGCGCCTGGAAATGGTGCGCCGGATCTCCGAAGAGATCGCTTGGGACATCGTGGAGCTGGGCGGCGATGGTCGGCTGATCACCCTGCAGCTCGATGAGCTGGTGGGAGGAATGGAAGCCGACCGGGAGTTGATCCTGCAGGACTACCTGCCCGAGGGCCGCCCGGTGCACGACGCGGTCGCCGCGCTGGATCGGCTCTCCGGCAGCGAACTGCTCGATCTGGCCTCGGTAGCGGGCTGCTACGGCTACTCACTCGTGCCCGAGGCACTCGAGGAACCGCTCTCGCCGCGTGGACACCGGTTACTGGCTCGAGTGTCCCGGCTGCCCAGCAACGTGCAGGAACGGCTCGTCGAGCACTTCGGGTCACTGCAGGCACTGATGGCAGCCACCGTCGAGGACCTGCAACACGTCGACGGCGTCGGCGATGCCCGGGCTCGGGTGGTTCGCGAGGGGTTGTCCCGGCTGGCCGAGTCCAGCATCGTCGAACGCTACGGTTGAGCGGCGCCTGGCAGGATTGACGCCCGTGCACGCGCTGGGGGGCTTCCTCGATGAAGTGGCGGACCGGGAGGTACGCCGGCTGTGGCGCGCGTTGGACGACAACGGTATCCGCTCCGCCGGTAGGCGGTTCGCCCCCCATGTGACCCTCGGTGCCGGTGTCTCGATTCCGGCGATGGCGCGCGCCGCAGTGCGCGAGGAGCTGGCGCTGCTCACGCTGCCCGGCTTGTGGCTGAGCACCCTGGCCGTGTTTCCGAACACCATGAACGTGCTCATGCTCGCCGCGGTCGTGGACGCGGAGCTACTGGCGGTGCATTCTGCCGTCCACGACGCCCTCGCAGGCAAGGTTCGCCAGCCCTCGGGTCTGCACCTGCCCGGCTCCTGGGTGCCGCACTGCACGCTGGCCGAGCGGATCACGCCGGCCCAGCTGGCTGCCGGGTTGACGATGCTCCATCCCGTCACGCCGATCCGCGCCACCCTGGGCCAACTGGCGGTGCTGGACACCGCGATTGGTGCGGTGGAGCCACTGCGGTAGGCAGATTAGTCTCTTACCGGCGCTGCCTCTTACCGGCACAGCGCAGCATCGCTTCCCTTGACGATTCCCACCGAAGCCAAGGAGTCCGCCCCCGTGACGGCGATGGAGAACCCGTGAACACCGCCGCGCTGATCGCCTGGTTCGATACCCACGCGCGCGACCTGCCCTGGCGTGACCCTGCCACCACGCCGTGGGGCGTGCTGGTCAGCGAGGTCATGCTGCAGCAGACGCCGGTGCACCGGGTGACCGGAGTGTGGATCGAATGGCTGGCTCGTTGGCCACGACCTGCGGATCTGGCCGCCGAGACGCCGGGAACCGCCGTGCGAGCCTGGGGAAGGTTGGGATACCCCCGACGAGCGCTGCGGTTACACGCTGCCGCGGCAGTGATTGCCACGCAACACGGCGATGTCGTTCCCTCCGAGGTGGAAACTTTGCTCACGCTGCCCGGCATCGGCGCCTACACGGCCCGCGCGGTGGCGGCCTTCGGCTACGGACGTCGAGTTCCGGTGGTGGACACCAACGTCCGCCGGGTGGTGGCGCGAGCCAGGCACGGGATGGCCGTAGCCGGTCTTCCCGCCACTACCCGGGATATGGCCGATGTGGAGGCTGTGCTCCCGCAGACGCAGGCCGCTCGTTTCTCTGCCGCGCTGATGGAGCTCGGCGCAGTCGTCTGCACGGCCCGGCGTCCGCGCTGTGCCGACTGCCCACTTGCCACCACGTGCGCCTGGGTGCGAGCAGGCCGCCCCGCGGTGACCGGGCCCAGCAAGCCCGCCCAACGCTTCGCCGGCACCGACCGCCAGGTGCGGGGATTGCTGCTCGACGTGTTGCGGACAGCAGCACATCCGGTGCCCAGACCCCGACTGGATGCGGTTTGGGTCGACGTCGCACAGCGCGATCGGTGCCTGGATTCGCTACTGCTCGACGGCCTCGTCGAGCAGACG
>JBOHHD010000376.1:0-11421 GCA_050700515.1 Pseudonocardiaceae bacterium | reverse complement strand
GTCGTTCACCGACCACACCACCAGGGCGGCGCAGGCCCTCCCACCCCGGACGAGTCAAGAGCCGCGGACGGTGAACCCCCTTTTCGCCGCCACTCTGCAGCGTTGTGAAACGGCGTTGCGGCAGGCGCCCAGCCACCCAGGGGCCATAGCCCGGCAACCCTGGGCCGTGTCCTGGGCCGTTCAGGTGGCAGTGGCCTCGGTCCTGCGGGACTGGGGTATCGAGCCCGATCTCCTGCAGGGCCACGGCACGGGCCGGCTCGCGGCCGCGACCGTGGACGGTGCCCTGTCCATCGAGGATGCCGCCGCACTGGTCGCGGACCACGATGGCACCTGGCTACCCTCCTACGTCGTGGCTCGGCTCCAGGTCTGGCAAGGTGGTGAACGCCCGATGGTGCGGATCGAGATCGACGCAGACCGGCTGGGGTCGGCGGGGCTGCACCGCGCTGTGGCCGAGGCCTATGTCGCGGGCAGACATCCTCGATGGGACCGGGTGCTGCGGGGTGGGCGCTACACCTGGATCCCGACCTACCCGTGGCAGCGGCAGAGGTACTGGGTGGACCGCGCGGTTTCGCCCACCCCGGGGGGTTCGCCTACCCGACCATCCGATACACGGCGAGCATCGTGATGTCGTCGGACTGCTCGGCGTCCCCGACGTGCTTTCCGAGTGCCTCGTCCATCGCGTCGAGCAGGACCTCCGCCCTTCGCCCGCCCCGCTGAGCCACGGTGAGCATTCGCTCGGTGCCGAACAGCGCACCGTCCGGATCGCGGGCCTCGGTGACCCCATCGGTATAGACGAACAATGCGTCTCCATAGCCCAAGGTGGTGTATCCCAGCGCGTATGAGCTGTCCGGCAGCATGCCCACCGCGGGACCGGTCGGTGTCAGCATGGCGCGTTCCCCGTTGGCCCGTAGCACGACCGGCGGGTTGTGCCCACCGTTGATGTAGAGCAGTGCGCCGGTGATCGGATCAAGCACCCCGAAGAACAGCGTGGCGAAATACCCTTGACGCAAGTGATTGCGTGCCATGTAGCGGTTGGTTCCCACGACCGCCTGCACCAGCGGGCCGGCCCCGATCGCCAACAGCGGTGGCAGCGCATGGTTCGGGTCGACAGTACGATCCGTGGCCATCTCGGTGTCGGTATCCATCAGATCCCAGCTACCGGTGTGTTCGGCGGTATGCCGCAGCAGGGTGCGGATCAGTGCCATGAACAGCGCAGCCCCGACACCCTTGTCGCACACATCAGCGACGAGGAAGCCGATCCGCTTACCGTTGACCAGCTCGAATCCGTCGTAGAAGTCACCAGCCACCTGCTTGGCGGGCCGAAACCGAGAGGCGAACTGCCAACCCCTCGGGCACGGCAGCCGATCAGGCAGAAAACCTGACTGGATCTCATGAGCGATGCTGAGGTCATGCTCGTATTCCCGCAGACTGGCCGCGGCGGCCATCTGCTCGACGGTCATGGTCAGCCGACTGCGCTCATGGCAGGAGGCCACCCTGGTACGCACCAGTCCAGGCAGAAACGGCGGAAGGACGTAGTCGAAGCCGCCCTGCACGCATGACTCGAGTGCGGCGAAGTCCCCTTCGGGAAAGACCAACGTCGTCAGCGATCCGGAATCACCGGCCAACTGGTGGCGCAACCGGCCGATACGCTCCAGCCCCAGCGACGCCGAGACCAGCAGCACCTTCGGTGTGGCCCGCGGTTGCGCTGACATGAACACATCGCTCACCGTGGCGTGATGGACCTCGAAACCTTCACTGCGCAGCGTGCGATCCAGCTCCTCGGTGGTGGCTCCGAATTCGGCAACGACCAGTGCGATGCTCTCGGTCATCCGCGCCTGCCCTCACTGTCCACCCGATCGCCGGGGGCTGATCGATGCATGATCAGCGTGTTCCGGTTCCGGCCGTGGACGTAGTCGTAGGTGAAGTCGTCGAGCCCGTTCACGGCGAGAAACAGCCCGAGCCCTCCCTCTTCTCGCTTGACCGGGCAGCTCTGCAACACCGCTCGGGGGTCGTGGCTCCTCGGGTCGAAGGGGTGGGCCTCGTCCTCGATGCGCAGCCACACCGTGTCCTCCTCGACATCGCCCTCGAGTTCCAGCAGGCCGGCCGCACCGGAGTACCCGTGTACCGCGATGTTGGTGGTGATCTCGTCGGCGGCCAACCGCAACCAGTAGGCCTGGCGATCGGTCAGGCCGCCACGCGTAGCCAGTGCGCGGACGAAGACGGCGACCTGATCGGCTGCACAAGGCGAACAGGAACAGGTCAGCCGCAACTGGCCATTGGTCATGGTGCCTCCGCTGGATCCTGCATGATCACGCTGCGGTCGAAGCCGGTCAATTGAATCGTCTCGGCAACGTTGGGACGAGTACCGACCAGCACAATGCTTACCCCGTTTCTCATCTTCTGATGCGCGAAGACCAGACAACGCAAACCGGCCGACGAGAGGTAGGTGAGTTCACTCATCACCAGCACGAGACGGTCCAGTTCGTGGGTGACCGCCTCGCTGACCAGATCGTGCATCCTGGGCGCGGCCCGCGAATCGAGTTCACCGATCAACCGGATGCTGGCAACGCGCTGTTCCACGTGAAGTGTGCCCTCAAAATTCATTATCGTCTCCTGGAGGTTGGGTTCCTTCGACGGCAGGCGCCCTGCCCAGCAGCACCAGCGCGGATCTCGAACCGATCACTACCCGGCCCTGGTCGTTCAGCCGGGGTTCGGTGTCCTTCTCATGGGCGTCCTGCGGGGATGGCGCGGCGGTATCGGCAACCAGGTGCCAGGCCCGCGGTGCAGGCAGCACGGGAAGCTCCAGTTCGTGGGTCTCCCAGTGCGCATTGAGCGCGACATACACGTAATCCGCGGGCTCGGCCTGGGCACCGTGCAGCAGCATCGCCAGCAATCTGCTGTGCGACGACCAGTCCGGGGTCCAGGCCCGCACACCGTGCCAGCTGACCTCCGGACTCGTCCGGCCCGGTCCCGGCCCCTGGGGGTGGTGGTGCCCGCGCAATACCGGATGCGCATGCCGCAGGGCGATGAGCACCTGAACGAACCGCAGCAGATCGCGATTCTCGTCGACGAGCGACCAGTCCAACCAGAACTGCTCGTCGTCCTGGCAGTAGCCGTTGTTGTTACCGTGCTGGGTACGCCCGATCTCGTCGCCAGCCAACAACATGGGTGTCCCTCGGCTGGTCAGCAGCAGTACCAGGGCGTTACGAACCTGGCGGGCCCGCAACGCGAGCACCTCGGGATCGTCTGTGGGACCTTCGTGCCCGCAATTCCATGACTCGTTCGAGGAATCACCATCGCGATTGCCCTCACCGTTGGCCTCGTTGTGTTTCTCGTTGTAGGAGACCAGGTCGCGCAGGCAGAAGCCGTCATGCGCGGTGACGAAGTTGACCGAGGCACCCGGCCCCCGATGGGCATACAAATCCGGCGAACCGACAAGCCGGCTGGCCAGCTCGCCCACTGTGCCGGGATCACCTTTGAGGAAACGCCGTACCACATCGCGATAACGACCGTTCCATTCCGACCAACGGCAGTAGGCCGGGAAACTGCCGACCTGGTAGAGCCCTGCCGCGTCCCACGCCTCGGCGATCATCTTGCAGTCCCGTAGCACCGGGTCGTGCGCGAGTGTTTCGATCAACGGTGGGTTGGCCAACGGGGTTCCGTCCGGCGCCCGGCCCAGGATCGCGGCGAGATCGAACCGGAATCCGTCCACGTGGTATTCCGATGCCCAGTAACGCAAGCAGTCGAGTACGAACCCGCGCACCACGGGATTGTTGCAGTTCACCGTGTTCCCGGTGCCGCTGAAATTGTAGTAGTGCCCATCCCCGGTGAGCATGTAGTAAGTGCGGTTGTCCAGGCCACGGAACGAGATGGTGGGGCCGAGGTGATTGCCCTCCGCAGTGTGATTGAACACCACGTCGAGTACCACCTCGATTCCCGCCCGGTGCAGCTGCTTGACCAGGTTCTTGAACTCGTCGGCCTGCATGCTGCGCCGGCCGGTCACCGCGTAGCCCGCCTTCGGAGCGAAGAAGCCGACGGTGGAGTACCCCCAGTAGTTCAACAGCTCCCGCCCGGAGACCGGGTCGATACGGCTGTTGTCGAACTCGTCGAACTCGAAGATCGGCATCAGCTCGACACAATTGATTCCCAGCTGCCGGAGATAGGGAATCTTTTCGACCAACCCGGCGTAGGTGCCCGGTGCCGTGACCCCGGAGGAGGGGTGGCGGGTGAATCCGCGAACGTGCATCTCGTAGATCACGAGGTCTTCCGGTCGCAGCCGCAGTGGCCGGTCCTGATCCCAGTCGAAGTCGTCGTTGACCAGCTGGGACCGGTACGGGTAGGGATCAGTGCGGTCCGGGGGAACTCCCCACAGCGCGCGGCCACCCATCGCCTTCGCGTAGGGGTCGGCCAGGATGTGGCTGGAATCGAAGCGATGGCCCGCGGTCGGATCGAACGGACCGTCCGCGCGATAGCCGTACTCGACATTTTCCACGTCCAGCCCGAATACCACCATGGAATACACCCCGCCCACCCGGAACGACTCCGGAATAGGCAATTCGACAAGAGGTTCCCGCTCGCCGCGCCGGAACAGCACGAGGGTCATGGACGTGGCATGGTTGGAATAGATCGAGAAGTTCACTCCGCCCGGTACCGGCGTCGCTCCGAACGGCAATGCCCGTCCCGGGCGTACCGCAAATCCGCAGATCCGGTCGGTCGGATACGCGTCGATACGTTCGTGCAGGGATAACACGCTCACCGGGTCAGCACCTCCACCCCGGCCGGAACGGTGTCCGAGACCGTGAAGAAGTCGAGGAATCCGGTCGCCGACATCACCTCGTGCACCTCGACCGGCATGCCCACCAGCACCAGCCGGATTCCGGCCGCCCTGGCCTGTCGGTAGACCAGCAGCATCACCCGCAGGCCCGCGCTGGACATGTAGCTGGTCTGGGCCAGGTTCAGCACGATCTTCTCGGCCTGTGGCACCAGTTCGGTGAGCTCGTGCTGGGTCTGAACAGCTGTGCGGCTGTCCAACTCCCCGGCGAGCGTCACCACCAGCACGTCGCCGATCATCTGCTTGTCGATCTGCATGAGCACTCCTGTCAGTTGCGCGCCGGTGCCAGGTGTGCGCGAACGGTGACGGCATCGGCAGAGTCGGGCAGCTTCACGGTCATCGCGACGGGATCGAATCCGGCATAGGGCCTGCCTTCTATCTCCACCCAGTCCAGCCGCACCCGGTCCGCCGGCAACGCATCGGGTGCCACGCGCAGGATCCGGTCGGAAAAGCCGTCGGGGCGCGGCCGGAACCACAACGTGAGCGGCTCGCGGCGGATCAGCAGCCGTCCATAGATCGCGGAGAGGAAGCACAGCTCGGCGGCGTGGTACATGCTCATCGAGTGGCTGCCCTTGAGCCGCTCGGTACCCAGCAGATAGGGCACCCCCGAGGCGAGCACGTTGAAATAGACCCCGCCCTCGTCGTGATCGAGGAAAAACGCGTTGTAGAACGCCTCGGCTTCCCTGGCGTGGGACAGGAAGTCCGGCTCACCGGTGTGCCCGGCCAGCACCAGATAGGCGAGGATCGCTTGCTCCTGCTGCCACCATGCCTTGCGGTCGTGCCAGACGAAACGGTGCCTGGCCTCGTCACCGACCAGTTGGCGGGCCAGCACGTCGTACCAGCCGCCGCGTTGGCGGTCGCTGCCGACCTCGGGCATCGTTCTGGCCAGGCGAGTGGCCAGTTCGGTGTAGACCGGCTTCGGGCGGATGGCGTTCATCCGCATGAGATTCCAGGCGATCTTCAGGTTGTGCCCGACCACGGCCCGGTCCTGTTGCCAGGCCCAACTGCGATCCGGGCTCCAGTCGGCGTGGAAACGTTCCTGCACGAACGGGCTTCCCGGCTCCGGGAAGTGCTCGCAGATCAGATCGAAGGTCTCTTCGAGCATGTCGGCATGCCGCGGCTCACCCGTGGCCAGGAACAAGTTGATCAAATAGGCCGGGGCATGGTCCCCGATCGAGTTCCAGTTCTTCCGGGACCGGTTGGGGCCGAGTGACTCGTGGTCGGGCCGGAGCAGGATCGGGTCGATGTGGGAGAAGTAGCCACCGGCATGCTCGTCCCGGAAGAACCGCTGGAACAGCCGCAGCGTGCCCTCGATGTCCGCGGCGATCCTCGGATCACCGGTGATGCGGTAGGTCTGGGTGGGCCCCACCAGCGCGTAGATCTGCTCGTACGCCGGCAGCGCGTCGTAGTCGTCGCCGAACTCCGAGGTGAACAGCTTCTGCTCGGCGTCCCCGCGGACGTCGATGCCGTGATACCAGTAGGTGACGTCCTCATCGCGGTCGACGAAACGCATGTGGTCGCGCAGGTAGTCGGTGCCGCGCTCGGCGGCATCGAGATAGTCCTCGTTGCCGGTCAGCAGGTAGGCCGAGGCCATGCCGTAGACCAGCCGGGAGATCGTGTCGGTCTCCTGCACGTGATGATCGGTTTTGTCGCCACCGAGCCGTAGCGTTGTGCGGTAGTCGGCGTAATCCACCGGACCGTCGCCGAACTGCGCCCGGCGATAGAAACCGGCCAGCGCGTCGAGCTGGCGGCTCCACCAGCTCTGCTCCTCGAAGTTGTACTCACCCGGCCGCCTGCCGAGGAATACCAAGCGCTGCACCTCGAAATCGTTGCTCGGGGGGTAGAACGTCCCGTAGGCGAACACGTGGCGACCCAGGGTGAGCAGGTCATCGACATGGGCGGAGGCATCGACGTAGGGATCCCCCAGGTTGCGCAAGAACTCCGCGGACATCGACCCGGACAGTTGGGCCCGAAACGTCCGGCCGTCACTGGTGTGCAACCGCAGCGATCTGCGCTGGGGGTCGTACTCATCGACGTAGCCGGCGATCAGATCGGAAAAGGTGAAGTTGAGCTGGTTGCCGCTGGTCATGGGGTACTCCAGGCTTGCGGGAACGAAAGGGGGAGGAAGTCAGCTCGCGCTGCGCATGGCGAGCGCGCCCCGAGGTTGGGTGGCGGCGAGCAGATCGATGAGCGTTCTGGCGAAGAGATGGCAGTGCCCGGCGCTGCGCCCGGTGACCAGGTCACGGTCGACGACCACGTCCTGGTCGACGTAGCTCGCTCCCATGTTGCGGATATCACCGATCAGGTTGTTGTGACAGGTAACCCGCCTGCCTGCCACCACCTCGGCGATCGGGGACACCAGCCACATGCCGTGACAGATGATTCCCTTGAGCAACTCGGGGTCGGCGAAAGCGCGCCGCAACAGCCGTACCGCAGGCGCCAGCGTGGTGACGTCCTCGGTGTAGCGCAGTCGATCGGAGACCATGCCCGACGGCACGATCAGCGCGTCGTAACCGGCCAGCCGTCGGTCGTCGACCGCCTCCAGGTCACCGTCCACGGTGAACGGCAGCCGGTACTCGTGGCCGGTGAAGGTGATCTGGTCCTGGCCCCAGAGCCGGGTCAGGAACTCGACCCCGGCGCCCTCCTCGGCGAATCGATGCTGGTAGTAGTGCAGCTCCGGCTCGACGTAATCGCTCTCCATCAGGATCGCCAGCGTCCGGCCCTGCAACCGGCCACGCGACGACCGCACCATGGTGTCCATCCGCCGTCTCCTTCCCGCTCAGGCCGTGACCAGGTCGCACAGGAACGGGCCGGGGTGTTCGAGCATCCGGCGCACGGCGCCTTCCACCGCGGCGGGTTTGTCCACCCGCACCGCGTCCACTCCGAGCCCGCGGGCGGTGTCGGTGAAGCCGATCTCCGGGTAGGACAGGTCGAAACCACTCGGCGCGGTGCGCCGGACGATCCCGTGTTCCCGCCAGTACTGCTCGATGTTCTGATCGAGCAGCTGGTAGCGATGGTTGTTGCAGATCACGAACTTCGCGGCGATGCCGTAACGGGCCGCGGTCCACAGCGCCTGGAAGGTGTACATGCTCCCGCCGTCGCCGGTGAAGCCGACGACTTCGGCGTCCGGGCGGGCCAACTTGGCCCCGATCGCGCCGGGTATCCCGATTCCGAGCGAACCCCCTCGGGTGGCGAAATAGTTGCCGGGGGTCCGCGCGGGCAGGTAGCGGGTGACGGCGGGCGACTGGGTCAGGGCCTCGTCGAAGATCACCAGTTCGGCCGGTGCCTGCCGGGCCAGCTCGGCGCAGAAGTGCTCGGCCAGCGGCGCATCGGGCTGGGGCTCGGGCATGTCATGGATCCCGTTCCAGCGCGCCGGCAGGGGGCCGGTGGTCGAGCCGGCGAGCAGGTCCACCAGCGCGGCCAGCGTCGGCCTGGGGTCAGCCACCAGCGCCAGGTCGACCGGGAAGTTCTTGGCCACCTCGTAGTCGTCCAGGTCGATGTGCACGATCCGCGCGTCATCCCGGAACGGACTGGTCAGGGAGGGGAAGACTTCCGGGAAGACGTAGGTGCCCACGATCAGCACGACATCGGCATCGCCGACCTTGCCTGCGCTGCTGATACCGAACATGTGCCCGAGCTGGCCACGGTAGAGCGGATGCGTCGTGTCCATGTTGAACTCCGACGAGTCCACCCCCCAGACCGGTGCCTGGAGCTGTTCGGCCAGCCGGGTCAGTTCCGCTTGCGCACCGGACACCGCGACGCCGTCGCCCATCAGAATGATCGGTCGTCGGGCCGCCGCGAGCAGTTCGGCGGCGTGGGTCAACTCGGCGACAGCCGGGACCACCGAGCGGGACGGGATCGTGCTGGGCACCGCGGGTTCGTCGGTCGGTGCATCCAGCACGTCCATCGGAAGCGCGACGAACACCGGTCCCCGTGGTGGGGTCATCGCGGTCTTGACCGCACGACGCAGCACCCGCAGCACCGAGGCCGGGTGCACGACCCGAGTGGCGTACTTGGTGACCGGGCGCGCCATCGCCACCAGATCGGCGGCCATCTGCGCGTCCATCGCCTCGTACTGCACCCCGGACTCACCGGCGATCACGACCAGCGGCGAATGGCCACGCATGGCCTGGTAGAGCATGCCGATACCGTTGCCGAGCCCCACCCCGGAATGCAGCTGCACCAGCGCGGGCGCGGCCGCGGCGCGGGCGTAGCCGTCAGCGATGCCCAGCACCGCCGCTTCCTGCAGGGCCAGCACGTAGTCGAACCCGGGCAGGTGCTCCAGCACGTCCAGGAAACCTTGTTCCACGGTCCCCGGGTTACCGAACATACGCGTGATGCCGTCCGCAGCGAATTGTTCGAACATCGCCACCTTGCCGGGCCTCGTGCTCATGGGTGATCCCCTTTCTAGATGAAACCGGATTTCACCACCCGTAACGGCGGAGCCCGTGCTCCAGGACTTCGACCAGCTTCTCCCCCGCCAGGAACGAGTCCGGTGTGGACCGCGCGGTGATGAAGGGATAGTCCACGATCACCGAGGTCTCCCGACCGAAGTTGCCGTGATAGCGACCGTCGGGAGCAGTGGCATCACGCAGAATGTATTCCAACGGGTACGGCGGTGGACCCATGTTGAAGTCGGTGCCGATGAATCCGGTGCCGTCCTTGTAGTCGTACTCCTTGCAGTGGCCGGTGACATGCTTGCCGCGGATGATGCTTTCTCGGTTGTCCCAGTCCCGCGCGAAGGCCAGGCACGCGACGCCGTAACATTCCGCCAGGATCGGCTTGTCGGCCCGTACGAAGCCGAGTATCAGATCATGCAGCCGCCCGTTGTTGGCCAGGTCCACGATCGGGCCGCTACCGCCCACGATCACCATCGCGTCGTAGTCCTCGATGTCCCGATCCACCCGGGTCAACTCGCGGTGGTAGGTCTCCAACTTGCGAAGATGATCCGGCTCGCTGTCGTACGGACGCTCCGGCAGCCATTCCCGCATGCTCAGTGGACTGTCCAGTCGTGATGATTCGTCCAGGCGCCGGGAGGCCACCGCGACCTCCGGGGTGGTGACCGACCGACCCAGCGGCGGATCTACATAGCCGGGGTCCAGGCTCGGCGGCAGCGCCTGTGGTCGCTTGCCCGACGGCGTCACGAATACCGTCTGATAACCGCTCTCGTCGCAGGCGCTGACCGGCCCGATCAGTTCCTCTCCCCAGTAGCCGTACTCCGAGAGGGCAATCAATATCTTTCTCATCGAATACTCCTGTTCGAGCGGAGGCCACGAACCACCGGCCTGTACGGTGACCGATTTCCGGTTGACCGTGTCGAGTGAACCAGTACTCCCTGTCGAGTACAAGCAATCACGCCGCACGCACACCTACTTACCCAAGTCGATACGTTCACCACCCCCGATCGGGAGTCATTACGTCAAGTTCCATCCCCTTATGGGTGGTCGGCTACCGACTATCAGCGGCCGTCGGATCCGTCACTTTTTCGCACATTACGTCAGGTTACGTCGCACCCCGTCGGAGCGGCCCACGAAACTGATCAGCGCTGATTATCAAGAAAGGGGAGCCAGATATGCGTATTCGCGTTCTCGGGGCCGGGAACGGTGTTGGTGAGCTGAAGGTGTCCGCCATCGGACTGGGTTGCATGGGCCTGACGTTCGCCTACGGCGAGCACAACGACCCGGCAGCCGACATCCGAGTGGGGCTTCGCACGATTGATCAAGCTCTCGAACTCGGCGTCACCTTCCTGGACACCGCAGACCTGTACGGGCCCAGGACCAACGAGGAACTGGTCGCCGCGGCGCTGCGCGGTCGCCGCGACCAGGTGGTGCTCGCCACGAAGTTCGGCATCGCCTTCGACGATCCGACCCGTGACGTCGACGGCCGCCCGGAATACGTGCACGCCGCGTGCGATCACTCCCTCGCCCGGCTATGCACTGATGTCATCGATCTGTACTACCTGCATCGGGTCGACCGGCACACCCCGATCGAGACGACCGTGGCGGCAATGGGTGAGCTGGTCACCGCCGGCAAGGTCCGTCACCTGGGGTTGAGTGAGGTCAGTGCGGCGGAGTTGCGCCGTGCCCACGCGGTACATCCGATCACCGCCGTGCAGTCGGAGTACTCCCTGTTCAGCCGGGAGCCGGAGGAGGAGCTACTTGCCACCTGCCGCGAGCTGGGTATCGGCTTCGTCGCCTACAGCCCACTCGGTCGCGGAGTGCTCACCGGCACCATCACCGCACGCAGCCAGCTGCCCGACAGCGACTGGCGGCGTACCACCCCGCGGTTCGACGAGCAGAACTTGCGGACCAATGTGGCGCTGGTCGCCGAGTTGCGGGTGATCGCCGCTGCGCATTCGGCCACGCCGGCGCAGATCGCGCTGGCCTGGTTGCTGCACCGGGATACAGACCTTGTCCCGATCCCGGGCACCCACAACCCGGACCGGGTGATTGAGAACGCCGCCGCGACCGAGATCACCCTGACCGAATCGGATCTCGCCCGAATCGAGGACGCCGTACCGGCAGCCCGGGTAGCAGGCGAGCGCTAAAGACGAACCAGCGGTTCCGCGGTGCGGTGCAGTGGCACCGCAC
>JBOHHD010000375.1:0-1736 GCA_050700515.1 Pseudonocardiaceae bacterium | reverse complement strand
TCGACAT
This sequence comes from Pseudonocardiaceae bacterium, assembly GCA_050700515.1. Taxonomy (GTDB): domain Bacteria; phylum Actinomycetota; class Actinomycetes; order Mycobacteriales; family Pseudonocardiaceae. Next base: position 1,729 of record JBOHHD010000375.1, on the reverse strand, counting down.
CGCCGAGCGCGACGTCGTCTGGGCCGATCTGGCGCCGCGACTCTACGCCCGCGCGGCCGCCTCGCAATGGGATCCGGCGACCGCGGTCGACTGGGACGTCGAGATCGACCTGCCGCCCGAGGTGGAGAAGGCCGTCGTCCAGGTGATGACCTTCCTGGTGGAGAACGAGCAGGCGGCACTGGTCATCCCGGCGCGGCTGCTGGCCAGGGTGCACCCACACTTCCGGGAGGTTCAGCAGTTGCTTGCGGTGCAGGCCGCCGACGAGGCCCGGCACGTCGAGGTGTTCACTCGTCGGGCCCTGCTGACCGGCGCCGACATGGGAACCTCCTCGGTGGGGGGCCGGGCGTCGCTGGCCACCTTGCTCACCGAACACGACTTCTCGCTCGCCTCGTTCCTGCTCTCGGTACTGGGCGAGGGCAGCTTTCTCAACCTGCTGACCTTTCTCGACCGGCACGCGCCGGACCCGGTCACCAGGCAGGTGACCCGGCTGGCCCGCCAGGACGAGGCCCGGCACGTGGCGTTCGGAGTGGCGCATCTGAAGCACCAGTCCACACTCGACCCCACGCTGCGCGGTCGGCTGCGCACGGCCGTGGAGCGCAGACACGACGCCCTGGTCGACACCTCAGGTCTCAACGACGACGTGTTCGACTCGCTGATCATTCTGGCGGCCGGCTCCTGGACACCATCCGCCATCGCCCATGGATACCGGGCCGTTCAAGAACTGCGACAGGCCATGGACGAGGGACGCCAACAGCGACTACTCCAGCTCGGCTTCTCCGCCGATGAGGCCGCTGAACTGTCCGCTCTGCACACCCGCAACTTCATGTAAGAGCGTCACAGCACGCGGGGAACGGGACAACCATCGGCGGATGTCACTGACAGTGCTCTTCTTGAGCGACCAACCTGCACCGGCGACGCTGAGCGGCCGTCGGCCACCTGCCGCACCACTCGTCTGGGGTGTGGATACGCCTTCTGTGGGCAACCTTCGAGCACGGTAGGTACAAAATTTCAACGCCAGCTATATGCAGTAGCCACTTAAGTGTGATTAAGATGGCTCCTCGCAACGAACGATAACGATCCCCGGTCCGACTCACGGAAGCCGCCTGGTGACCGAAACAGCCATCCTCGGTTGCTCGGCATCGCCTTCGCCCACCGCATCACGCCGCTGCGGTGGCGAATCGCCGGGCGGCTTCCCCGGTTCTTCACCTTGACCTGCCAGCCGCGATGAGCGGTGACCGGCACCTGCCCAGCCGAAGAGAGTGGAGAGTTTTGATGCACCGCCGGTTCTCGACCCGCCCTGGGCGGCGCCGCCGCTGCCTGCTGGTGCTCGCCGCCGCCGTGATCCTGCTCGCCGGGTGTACCGGAGCTGGGTCCGAGGAGGCAGCGGGCGCGGGCGGTGGCACCCTGAACGTGGCCATCTCCGAGGAGGCCGGGGTCCTGGACCCGCATGTCTACACCGGCAATTTCCTCCTCCTCGACATGATCTACGAACCACTGGTCACCTACGGCCAGGACGGCGCCCTCGAGCCCGGCCTGGCCTCTTCCTGGGAGGTCTCCGAGGACGGCAGGCAGGTGGTCTTCGAATTACGCCAAGGTGTGCGGTTCCACGACGGCACACCATTCGACGCCCCAGCCGTGAAATGGAACGTCGACCGCTGGGTGGGGAAGGAGGACTACGGTTTCTTCCGCACCTCGACAGTCGTTCAGCGGGTCGAGGCGACCGATTCCG
>JBOHHD010000374.1:0-4445 GCA_050700515.1 Pseudonocardiaceae bacterium | reverse complement strand
CGGTGGCCGGTCAGACGAGTGCGTACATCGACACGGCGGTGCGCGCGGGGGTGCGCGCCGACGAACTGGACCAGCAGCGCCGGCTGCACGACACCGTGCTGGCCACCATGACAGTGGTGGGCACGGGCGCGATCCCGCAGCCGTCGCCGGCCCTGCGGACCCGCGCCGCGGCCGATGTGGCCATTGTCGACCGGCTCCTCGCCGGCACCAGTCCGGAAACCGAGCACCCGCCGATGACGGCTCGGCTCGATGTGGCGCTGCGGGCGGTGAGCCTGGTTCCCCGCCCGGGCCTGCCACCGTTGCACACCGCCCTGGAGGTGCCGCCGATCGCGCTGCCGCGACAGGTCATCAACGGCATCGGGGAATGCGTCGCGGAGGCGTTGACGAACGTGGCGCGCCATTCCGGGACCACCTCGGCGGTGGTGCGGGCCTACCAGGAGGGCGCGGGTGTCGTCGTCGAGATCAGTGATAACGGACGCGGGGTCGACAGCCACGCGGTACCGCTGTACCGGCGCGGTCTGCACGGCTCGATCACCGGGCGCATGCAGGCCCTGGGCGGGGAAGCGTCGATCGTCTCCGCGGCAGGCAGGGGAACCCGGGTGATCTTGCGGTGGGCGAATGGCTAATCGGGCGGGCGAACTCGTTGCCGCGTCGTACGCCCGCGCCACGGGCATCGCGGTCATCATCATCGTCGGGGTGTGGCACGTCGGCTTCACCCTGCCCAGACGGCTCAGCGAGCTCGCCGCGGGCCAGGACGAGCCCGGGGAGCTCGCCGTGTGGCTGGCCTTGACCCTCATCGGTGCCATCGGGGCGTACCTGCTGCTTCGCGGTCCTGTCGCGGTGGCCCTGTCGCGTCTGCTCGCGGTATGCGTGCTGCTGCTCGGCGCCTGGGTCACCCTCGCCCATCCCCCGGCGCATGCACTCGACGAGGGGGCGTGGGCGTGGATCGTGGTGGGCTGGTTCGGCGTCCTGCTCCTGATCCACCAGCCGTTGTGGGTGTTCGGCAGCCTGCTCGTGGCCAACAGCGCGGTAACCGGGGTTTACCTCGCACTCAACGGCCTCACTGACCCGGTGACGGTCGGCCGGTTCGTCGTCGCCACCTGCATGAGCGCCGGTGTCCAACTGGTCGCCTGGCTGGCGGCCACATTCCTGCACCGGGCCGCCGCCGACGCCGCCGATGCCACCGTCGCGCTGGCCGAAACCCGAGCCCGGGAAGCAACGTCGGAAGAAATGCACGCCAACCGGGCACAACGCTACGGATATCTGGCGATCGAATCGAGGGAGCTGCTCGCCGGGCTGGCCGAGGGCAGGCTCGATCCCGGCGACGCGCAGGTCCGCCGCCGGTGCGCGATCGAGTCGGCCCGGCTGCGCAGGCTCTTCGCCGAGACCGACGACGTGGCCGATCCGATCCTGCACGAACTGCGGGCCTGTGCCGACACCGCCGAACGGCGCAACGTGACGGTCGACCTGGTCGCATTCGGCGAAATGCCGCAGCTACCGGTCGAAATCCGCCGGGCGCTGCTCGACGCGCCGCTGGTGGCCCTGTCGACCACGGCGTCCCGCGCCCGCGTCACCGTGATTTCCCACCCGGACGAGGTCGTGCTGAGCGTGCTCGGCGACGCGGTCCCCGGAACCCGGCTGCCGCCGGTATCACAGCCGAGCCCGCGTACCGTCACGGTCACCGAAGGTTACGAGGAAGGACAGCTGTGGGTGCAAGCACACTGGAAGGCTCGGTGACAGTGATCATCATCGACGATCACCCGGTGGTCATCGAAGGGGTCAAGGCCTGGCTGGCACCCGAGCCACGAGTGCGGGTGGTGGCGACCGGCGACAACATCGACACGCTGGCCCTCGACGGGCCGCCCCGGGCCGACGTCCTGGTGCTCGACCTCAACCTGCACGGCAGGCTCGTCATCGACGACGTGGCCAGACTCGCCGCCCAGGGACACCGGGTGATCGTGTACTCGCAGTTCACCGATCAGGATGTGGTGCACGGCGCCTTGAGCGCGGGCGCCCGGGAGTTCATCGCCAAGGACGAGGGACCGGCGCATCTGATCAATGCCGTGCTCGCGGTCGCGGCCGACGAGCCCTACGTCACCCCGGCCGTGGCCGGGGTACTGGTCAGCGACCGGCGTCCGGATCGGCCGAAGCTCTCCGAGCGGGAACGGACCGCCCTGCTGCTGTGGTTCCAGTCGATGTCGAAGGCCGCGGTAGCCCAGCGCATGAGCGTCTCGCCGCACACCGTCGACATGTTCATCAGGCGCGCGCGGCTGAAGTACGCCCAAGCCGGACGCCCCGCCCACACCAAGGCAGACCTGCTGGTGCGTGCCATCGAGGACGACCTGGTGCGCCCCGATCAGATCGGGTCCGGCGACCTGTGAGTGGCGATACGAGCTATAGCAACGATTGCCACTCACGGGTCACGTAGTGACCTGGGCACCCGAGCCGGCGAAATCCAGTATCGCGGCGTCCTCGGCAGCACCGAGCGAGAACTGGTCGACGTGAGCCGCTTGATAGCCGGCGTTGTCGAGAAGGACGCACAACCGGTAGGAGATGTTCTTGTCGGCGAGAAACCTCACGCCGACTCACGCAGCGGGAGCGTGGTGACCTCGGCCGCCGCCGCAGCGTACAGCAGCGCCTGGTGAACGTCCTCCGGCTCGACGAAGGGGAACTCTGCCTGCACTTGCTCCAGTGTCCAGCCCGCGGCGACCAGCCGAACCAGGTGGGACACGGTGAAGCGCAGTCCGCGGATGCAGGGCCGGCCGTTCATCTTGTCCGGCTCTACCGTCACTCGGTCAAACGTGAGCTCTCCATTCCGGCCGACCTCGGTGATCGGGTCGTCATGGTGCATCATCCACCGTCCCGCCGGGCCATGCCGAGTTTCCGCCGCCACGCGATGAAGCACGCACCGTACTGTGAGGTACGTCGCGGCCCCGGGTCCGGTTGGAGGTTGCGCAGCGCCTGTGTCCTGGATTGTGTTCGGGAAGATGCCGCAGCTACCGGTCGAAATCCGCCGGGCACTGCTCGACGCACCGCTCGTGGCCGTCCGAGCGGGAACGGACCGCCCTGCTGCTGTGGTGAGATGCTACGGGGCGTGTCCGCACGACCCAGACGAGTGTTCCTGAGCCATACCTCCGAGCTGCGGCGGCTGCCCGCCGATCGGTCGTTCGTGGCCGCGGCGGAGCATGCGGTGTCCCGGGCCGGGGACGCCATCGGGGACATGGCGTACTTCACCGCCCGGGAGCAGAAACCGGCGCAGGTGTGCCGGGAAGCGGTGCAGGCCGCCGATGTCTACGTGGCCCTCGTCGGGTTCCGGTACGGCTCCCCGGTGCGCGACCACCTCGAGCTGTCCTACACCGAGCTGGAGTTCCAGACCGCGGGCGAGGCGGGGCTGCCCCGGCTGGTGTTCCTGCTCGGCGAGGGCACGCCAGGCACCAGGGAGCTGCTGGTCGACGAGCAGCACGGAGCCCGGCAGCAGGCATTTCGGGCGCGACTGGCCGACAGCGGGGTGACCACCGCGACGGTCACCACCCCGGATGGGCTGCATGCGGAGCTGTACCAGGCGCTGGCCGAGCTGCCCCGGCCCGGGTCGGGGCGCTCACCAGTGAGCCGGGTATGGAACGTGCCCGCCCGCCACGCCGGCTTCACCGGACGTGACGGCCTGCTCACCAGCCTGCGGGCGTCCTTGCAAGCCGACCGGCCGGCGGTGGTGCAGGCCCTGCACGGGATGGGTGGCATCGGCAAGACCGCGCTGGCGATCGAGTACGCGTACCGTTTCGACGCCGAGTACGACGTGGTGTGGTGGGTACCCGCCGAGGAACCGGCGCTGGTGCCTGACCAGCTGGCCACGCTGGCCCATGCCCCGGGCCTGGCCGAGATCACCGATCCCCCCGCGGTGACGGTGCCCCGGCTGCTGGGTGCGTTGCGACAGCGGGATCGCTGGCTGCTGATCTACGACAACGCCGAGGACCCCGCCACCTTGGCCCCCTACCTGGTCAGCGGAGCCGGTGGGCAGGTGCTGATCACCTCCCGCAACCCCGGCTGGGGCACCCTGGCCACCCCGGTGCCGGTGGACCTGTTCGCCCGCGCCGAGTCGACCGCCCTGCTGCGCCAGCACCTTCCCCAGCTCACCGACACCGACACCGACCGGATCGCCGACGCCCTGGGCGATCTGCCCCTGGCGCTGGATCAGGCCGCCGCGCACCTGGCCGGCACCGGCCTGTCCCCCGACGACTACCTGACCCTGCTCAAGGACCGCACCACCCAGCTGCTCGCCCAGCAGCCCTCACCGACCTACCCGATCTCCCTGGCGGCCAGTTACAGGCTCGCGTTCGACCGCCTCGCCGTCGACTGCCCGGCCGCCCTGGACCTGCTCACCCTGGCCGCGCACCTGGGTCCGGAACCCATCCCACTGACCCTGTTCACCACCCACCCCGACCAGCTCC
>JBOHHD010000373.1:0-6723 GCA_050700515.1 Pseudonocardiaceae bacterium | reverse complement strand
ATCTGGCACTGTTCTTCGACCCCTCCATGCAAGAAGTTGTGTACCAGGGGCCCTACGAGAACCTGCGCGGGATCGAGATGTCCCGGGCGTACGAGTCGACGCTGGAGCTCTCCTTCGAGGTCCGCGGCGGATTGTTCATCCGACAGGTGCATCACTGGGCCGCGCTGTTGTTCGTCGCAGCCCTGGTCATCCACATGTTCCGAACTTTCTTCACCGGTGCCTTCCGGAAGCCGCGGGAGGGGAACTGGACGATCGGCATCGCCATCGCGTTCCTGGCCGGGCTGGAGGGTCTCACCGGCTACTCACTGCCCGACGATCTACTCTCCGGTACCGGCCTGCGCATCATCTCGGCAATCACCATGTCCCCCCCGGTCATCGGTACCTGGGCGCACTGGGCGATTTTCGGTGGCGAGTTCCCCGGCGAAGTGATCATTCCTCGGTTCTACATCGTCCACGTGTTCATCATTCCGGGACTTCTGTTCGCGCTCATTGCGGTGCACCTCGGGCTGGTCTGGTACCAGAAGCACACCCAGTTCCCCGGGCCAGGACGCACCGAACGCAATGTGGTCGGTATCCGGATCCTGCCGCTCTTCGCGACGAAGGCCGGTGGCTTCGCGATGCTGAACATCGGTGTGATCTGCATCATGGCGGGGTTGTTCCAGATCAACCCGGTGTGGAACTTCGGCCCGTACAACCCCGCCCAGGTGTCGGCTGCCTCACAACCTGACTGGTACGTGGGCTGGCTCGACGGCTCCACCAGATTGTGGCCTGCCTGGGAGATCTACCTGGGCCCTTACCTCATCCCCGCCTCGTTCTGGCCGACAATGGTGCTCCCCATCATCATGTTCGGTCTCGCGCTGATGTACCCGCGCATCGAGCGAAAGCTCACCGGCGATAACGCCGATCACAACCTTCTACAGCGACCGCGAGACGTGCCGGTACGCTCCGGCTTGGGCATGATGGCGATCAGCTTCATGGCCATCCTGTTGTTGTCGGGCGGCAATGACGTCATCGCTTACGTCTTTGATATCTCGCTGAACGCCACTACCTGGGCAGGCCGTATCGGACTGCTGCTCGTACCGCCGCTGGCGTACTACGTCACCTATCGGATCTGCCTCGGTCTGCAATACGCCGACCGTGCGGTGCTGGAACACGGCATCGAGACAGGCATCATCAAGCGCCTCCCGCACGGCGAGTTCATCGAGGTGCATCAGCCTCTCGGCGGCGTCGATGGACACGGTCACGCCATTGCGCTGGAATATCAGGGGGCTCCGGTACCCAAGCGGATGAACCAGCTCGGTTCAGCCGGTGCGCCAGTACCGGGATCGCTGCTCCGGCCGGACCCGCCGGAGCAGACCAGGGCGCTGGAACAGGCACGCCAGGAGGCTGCTGGTAACGGGCATCAGGGTTTCGAGGACGGTCGCCACGCCAAGGCCGAGGACAGGAAGCCGGCGGGCCGACCCCAGCAGCCCGGCGACTAGCCTCGGGAGCCGAGGATCGTACTTGCTGCCCAGCACACACAGGTCGCTGGTGAGGGTGGCAGGGATGCTTGATGCGCATCCCCCTCAAGACCCTTTACCAGACCCCCACTCCAAGCCGCTTGACAACTCCGCATAGGGACAGCCGCGACCAACCAATGGTTGACGTCTCGCTCGATACCACCTCGCCTGGTTGATCCACACAAGGTGAGGCGGTTCGGCCTGAATGAAGGATCAGTCCGTTCTGGGACCGACGTGGTATTCAAAAATCAGCCCGGCGACAGTGATAAGGATCAGGGCCAGACCGGCAGCGACGAGCCACCACTCAGCGAAAGCCAACGCGAACGCCGCCACGCTTGCCGACAGCGCGATTCCGAGCGGCCAGTAACTGCCGGGCGAGAAGAACCCGAGCTCACCGGCACCGTCAGATATCTCGGCTTCCGCATTATCTTCCGGACGCATCCGGACTCGCCGGGCGACAAACCGGAAGTAGGTACCGACGATGAGCGTCAACCCACCGGTCAGGGTCAGCGCGACGGTCCCGGTGGGCTCCCCACCGGACCACAGACCGTAGACCACCGCACACAGGAAGAAAAACGCAGTGATGATCTCGAAGATCCGCGCCTCGACTGTCATCGTGCTACCTCGCTCTCGACGCTGCGGATATGGAGCCCGGTTGGTCCCAGGAAGTCAGTTGCGTCCGGAAGGATTGCGGGCCAGGGGGTCGGTCTCAAACGGGGACGTGGTCACCGCCTCGGGGGCGCACAGTTCACCGCAGTTCAGCTGGGCCAGCGCTGCACCGGCCGTGTAAGGCTGGCCGGTCTGCGGATTGATGGTCGCCCGCACCTGCAAGTAACGGTCGAACAGATCGCCCGGCAACGCCCGTAGTTCGAAGTTCATCATCGAGTGGTAGGTGCCGCACAACTCCGCGCAGCGACCAACAAACGCACCCGTACGCTCGACAGTCGTCTGGAAGACGTTGTCGGATTCGTTTTTATCCGGGCGAGGAAAAACATCACGCTTGAAAAGGAACTCCGGAATGAAGAACGAGTGCAGCACATCAGGAGATTCGATCCGATATTCCACCACGCGATCCGTGGGCACCACCAGGATCGGGATGGTGGTAGCAGAGCCGACGGTCGACAACGGCGTCCCCACCTGGGTCTGCCGCGCGACGAAGGTACCGTCGGGCCTCGGCTCGTCCTGGAGGTACTGGAACTCCCAGTTCCACTGGAATCCGACAACCTTCACTCGCAGGTCGGGGTTGGCGATCTTGGCGTTGACGTAGTTCTGCGCCGTGGCGGTGTAGTAGAAGAGCACCGCGACGATGATGGTGGGAATGACCGTGTAAACGATCTCCAGCGGCAGATTGTACTGGGTCTGGCGGGGCATGTCGTCGGACCGTTTGCGGTGGAAGGTGACCGACCACATGATCAATCCGAAAACAATCGCACCGACCACCAAGGCAGCCAACGTCGACCAGATCCACAGCGAACGGATCTGCTCGGCTTGTGGCGTGATCCCCTCCGGCCAACCGAAGGCGAGGACGTCGTGTACCGAACATCCGGTGGACAGGAAGGCGACCAGTCCGACCAGACCGCCCACCTTCAGCAGCCGAACCGCACGGGGTCGGACCACGTCGACCACGCCTCGTTCCTCCTCGCGATGCCCACGTCAGAACCACGGCCCTGGTCAGCTCGACCGACCCGTCAGCCCTGAAGTACGTCAGCTCAGTGTTATGACTGGTCCGGAGCCTAAACCAGGGCAAAGTCCATGGCTTCCCCGGGGCGCGCGCGCCCGGCGCCCCCGCTCGCCCATACTGGGCCGCCGCGGCTTCTCCGGCCTGGGGCGGCGCGGCGTGAAGAGAGGGCAGGCGCGTGTGCGGGTTGCTGGGAGTGGTGACGGCGCAGCAGGATGCGGCCGCATGGGTGACGGGGCTGACCGCGGCGCTGCGCCCGCAACGGCATCGCGGTCCGGATGAGGCCGGAACCTGGCACGACGCCGATGTGGTGCTCGGTTTCAACCGGCTGTCCATCATCGACCTGGAGCATTCCCACCAGCCGCTGCGATGGGGCCCGCCGGAGGCACCAGAGCGCTACACGATCCTGTTCAACGGAGAGATCTACAACTACCTCGAGCTCCGCGACGAGCTACGGAGCGAACCGTACAACGTGAGCTTTGTCACCCAGGGTGACACCGAGGTCGTCCTCGCCGCTTACCACCACTTCGGGCCGACTGCGGTGCAGCGGCTACGGGGGATGTTCGCGTTTATCATCTGGGACAGTGCGCAGCGAGTGGCCTTCGGTGCTCGTGACCCCTTCGGTATCAAGCCGCTGTACACCTGCGCGGGACCGAACGGGGTGGCGTTCTCCAGCGAGAAGAAGAGTCTGCTGGCGCTGGCGCCCTCGCTGGGGGTGCCGGTGCAGCTGGACCACCGGGCGCTGCAGCACTATCTGACCTTGCAGTACGTCCCCGAACCCGCATCCCTGCACAGCGGGATCACCCGGATCGAGTCCGGTACCTCGTTCACCCTTTCCCCCGGTGGAAAGCTGATCACCGAACGCTACTTCCACCCGCAGTTCCAGCCCTGTCCGGTCCGCAGCGAGACCGAGTCGCGAGCTTTACACGAGCGGATCACCACCGTCATGCGGGACTCGGTGGCCAAACATATGCGGGCCGACGTCACCGTGGGGGCGTTCCTGTCCGGCGGGATCGACTCCACCGCCATCGCCGCGCTGGCCAAGGAGCACAACCCCGATCTGATCACCTTCACCACCGGGTTCGAGCGGGCGGGCTACTCCGAGGTGGACGTGGCCGCGGAGTCGGCCGCCGCGATCGGCGTCCGGCACGTGATCCGCACCGTCTCGGCCACCGAGCTGGCCGAGGCACTGCCACTGATCGTCTGGTTCCTCGACGACCCGGTGGCCGACCCGGCATTGGTACCACTGTGGTTCATCGCCCGGGCGGCCAGGGAACACGTCAAGGTGGTGCTGTCCGGCGAAGGCGCCGATGAGCTGTTCGGTGGCTACACGATTTACCGGGAACCGCTGTCCCTGGCCCCGTTCGAGAAGGCCCCTGGGGGACTGCGTCGCGCTCTGGGCCGGATCTCAGCGCGCATTCCCGACGGGGTACGGGGCAAAGACCTGCTCCGCCGGGGGGCGCTGACGCTGGAGCAACGCTACTACGGCAACGCCCGGATCTTCCGCGACGATCAGCTGCGCGGCGTGCTCCGCGGGTATGACCCGGCCATCTCCCATGCCGACCTCACCGCTGCGCCCTACGCCGCTTCGGCCGGCTGGGACCCGGTGACCCGCATGCAGCACGTGGATCTGTTCACCTGGTTGCGCGGCGACATCCTGGTCAAGGCGGACAAGATGACCATGGCGAACTCGCTGGAGCTGCGGGTGCCGTTCCTGGACCCCGAGGTGTTCCGGGTGGCGGCCACCATCCCGCTGGAAGAGAAGATCACCCGCGAGACCACCAAGCACGCACTGCGCCGAGCGCTGCGCGACATCGTGCCCGCGCACGTGCTGAACCGCCGCAAGCTGGGCTTCCCGGTGCCGATCCGGCATTGGCTGGCCGAAGACCTGCACGAGTGGGCCCAGGGAATCATCGACGAGTCCCAGACCGCGGACTTCCTCGACCTCGACGCCGTGCGCCGGATGCTCACCGAGCACCGTATGGGTCCACTGGATCACAGCCGACGGATCTGGGCGGTACTGGTCTTCATGCTCTGGCACGGCATCTTCATCGAGCAGCGCATCACCCCGAAGGTCCCCGAACCGCACTACCCCGTCCAGATCTGAAAACCCGTATCAAGGCTGGTGGGGGGCCGCCGTAAGCCGACCGGTCGCCGGGAGCGTCAGGGCGGAAGCAGCGGGGGGATCGCGCTTCCAGCTCGACCGGCGACCGGCCGGGTCTCAGTGTTCTCGTCGGTCGTGCCGAACCCGGGGTCCGGCGCGGAGCGCGGCGAGAACATCTATCTCCCGGCACAGTCTCAGCGCATCAGGTCGAGGCGGGCAGACCCAGATGAGGGGGCCGCGGGGGGTCATGGTGGGGGGAAGAAGCAGTGCGAGTGCTGGAGCGGCTACATCCAGTGAGGTCATCGGGTAGCGTTCCGGTGCTTCGGGCGCAGGCTCCGCAGCCATCGAAACAGCGGATGAGGTGACTTGCGGTGGGAGGCCGCACCGGCAGGCTGGGTCCGTGTGGCACAGTCCCGGCAGTGATCGGCCGCCGGGGTGGTGAGGCTGGCCGCAGGCACCTCGATACCGCACAGGGCCGGGTAACGACCCGAGTGCCGGTGCAAGGCAACGCTCTCGAGCGGGACCTGATGCAGTGTCCCGCTGCGGGTATCGACCACGGACAGAACAAGAGCGGGGCGACTGACCGGACGCGGCCGGGAACGGTGCCGCGCCTTGGTGTCCGGGCGAAGCCGAGCGATGTTCATGACGGCGATCCTGATGGACGGCTCGCCGCGGATTCCAGATCTTGCCCGTGGCCTGCCGGTATGGCCACATCGGGCTCATCGGTGCGGACTGAATTCGTCCGGCGTTACCTCCTGCGGCCAACGAGAACCGGGGATGGCGACTGTCGAGAGTTGGCATGATCGCGGCAGATCGAGAACGATCACACCACGATCGGGCGAATGGGCAGGGGTCATGGCTGGGAGCTCTCGGCACCGGGACGCTATCGTGTTGCTCGGCGTGGTCGTCGTGTTCGTGGTCCCGATGTGGATCATCCGAGAGATCATCGGCAGTGACAACCTGGTCGACTCGGTAGCCTTGTACAGCACTTATATCGGCGCGGTGCCGCTGCTGGTGGTGCCGGTCCAGTGGTGGTGGAAGGGCCGCCGGGCAGGGGCGACGCCAGCGACCGCCGCGCAGGTCATGGCAGCGGCCGACCAACTCGCGGTGGGCATGCTCGATACCTGGCGCATGGAGGCGACGGAGCGCCGAATCACCATTCCGGCCCCGGTTCGGGTCCGCTGGCAGTGGGGACCGACTGACGTGACGCCCCCGCCGACATAGTTGATCACTACCCCGGTGGTCGGCACCAGCCCGCGACCCCTGCCCAAGCCGAATCCTGACGAGTCAAACCCTGATTCGCCGGCGGTGTTGCTGGACGACGGAGTCGTGACCCGGCTGCACGAGGAGGTCTACCGGACACTGCCCCACGGGCGGCTGGTACTGCTCGGCGGGCGCGGCGCAGGGAAAACCGGCGCGATGATCCTGCTCCTGCTGGCCGC
>JBOHHD010000372.1:0-3406 GCA_050700515.1 Pseudonocardiaceae bacterium | reverse complement strand
GTACTCACCTTCGAGTCAGAACCCGTAGACCCACAGCTTTAGCGGCACCGGAACACCTCGCGCCGATTTATCTCCCGAATCTGTTCGGTCAGGTTTTGAGACCTTCCAGATAGGCATGTATCGCGGGGACGGCGGTCATCCGGTCGTAGAAGAAGTTGTTGACCAAGTTGAGCAGCTCGGCCTGAGCGGCTTCGACATGGGGACCCAGTGGCAACCCTTCGGCCTGGCGGGAAAGGGCACGGTAGAGCCGCAGAAGATGCCGCACCACTTCGAGCTCATCCTCGCCCTCCAATACCTTGACCACGTCCAAGATCAGATCATCCATTTGATCGAGGATGTTGTCGATCGAGAAGACCTTACTCTTCACGGTCGCCTCTTCGAGGGTTCGGACCAGGGCATGGACCTGATAGAGCAACGCCACTGGCTCGTCGAACAGCTCACGCAGGAAGGCCGCCTCCTCGTACTGGCCGTTCAGCCGGAAGACATTGTAGAGCCGCTTGGCGGCCTTTCCGTAGTTAGGGCTTTCACCACCGAAGTATTTCTTGACCTCGTGATTCAGCTGAGCCATGTACTCGTCCAGGGAATCTGAGGAGACCTGCTTCACCAGCTTGTCGAAGATCGGCGCGGAACCGGCGTCCAGGTAGATCTCCTGAAAATAACCGTCGAGGTACCCATCGAGCGGGGTTATGGTTCCGTCTGGCGCTTCCCAGGTGACGTCGAGCATGTTGCTCGCATTGGTCAGGTCGCCCCGCCCGGTATCGGCGATCAGCCAGTCCAGCTTGCACCAGCCAGGGTCCTGGGCAACCTCTTCCCAGGTGATCACCACGGGGTTCCCGAGCTGGTCGGCCGCTTCGAGCTGTCCGGCGGCGATCTCCGGGGGCAGCCACGCGATGGGCGAGTTCTTGCGCATGGTCCGCCCGTCCCGTACCACCTCACGCGGATAGCTGCCGAATTTCACTTCGATAAGCTGGTAGTTGGGTCCGGACAGGGAATTCAGCGCCTTTTCCTTGATGAGGTTCGCCAGCAGGTCGCATGCTTGGGCGCGGATGGGCGCGATGATGTTGACCCGCTCGAAGAAATCACAGTCTCCCGGATATGTCTGAATCTTGGATTGCGCGGCCGAGCCGGAGAGGGCGAGCGCGGTTTCGACCACTCCCGGCGTGTCATCGAACTCTACGATCTTGCCGATGGCGCGAAAGCGAGCCAGGTCCTGAGGGCTGAAATCGAGCATCGAGATCCGGTGTCCGAAGACACCGGTGGTTTCGTCCATTACGATGTCGGTGCCATCGGAGGTTGTGGTGACGGCGGTCATCCACCGCTCCAGCTCCGCCTCGTCGAGCCCCACTCCCAACCGGTTGGCGGATTCGATCAGGCGGGCGCGAACCGTTGCGATATCGCTTGCCGGCTGGCTCACTTTCTCACATCCTTAATATGATGCCTCTCAGCATTTTCCAGAAGTATCCTGCACAAGATCTCACCCTGTTCAATGGCATCGTCCAGTGCCACATGCGTATGCGGGGCGGTCCCGCGCCACCGGGGCGGCAGGTTCTCCCGACCCGACTCCAGATAGGTCCTTCCCAACACGGCCATCGCATAGGAGCGAGTATCGAGGGCGCGCCGGGCAAAAGGGCTCGCACCCAAGAACTTCATGAGATACCAGTAGACGAACATGAAGTCGTACCCCGCCGGGTAACCAACGAAAATGGGCACGCCGGGCAGCTGCCGGACCCAACGGTCGTAGTTGCCCATCACCGTCTGGGGCGGTTGCGGGTCGCGGCGGGCAGCTGCCCAGGCTTCGGGTTGGCTGGCCCACCAGGCTGTCGTGTCAGGGTGCGCGGCGGCTCCGGGCAACTCCTGAAGATTGGCAGTGAAGGTGGCCAGCAGCACCCCGCCCGCCGTGTAGGCCGCCGAGGCGAAGCTGAGCATCGAGTGCGGGCCGGGTATGGGGCCGTCGGCTTCGATGTCGGTACTGACGTAAACCTCATTGCCACCCTCTGTCACGACAGGAACCGAACCAGGGCCGACACGCTGTGTCAACGTAGCGGGGGTTGACTGTCGCAATCTGTGACGCGTACCGGCAGACCGATGCACCTCACTGATCCGGTAGTCAGGAGGCCCCTGTAGTCGCGGCCGCCAGGGGTGGTGCAGGCTGCCCGCCTGCCCGGCCGTGCACAGGAGGCATCATCCGATAGCTGACCAACTCGCGTTCAGGGCGCTGAGCCTACGGGCACCGGCGTAACGAGACGCGTCCAACACCATCGCCTCCGGCCCACCCGCCGATCCGACAGAGTGGCGAGCCGACTCGATATCCGGAGTCGTCACCAGCACACCGGCTCCCGGACGCCCTGACGCGAACCGGCGGACGTCGTCGACCTCATCCGGCCGGCATTGCACCAGCAGCGCCCCCCGCAGCCGGTCCAACGGACCCGACAAGTACATAACCACCGGTGAACCAGCTATCGCCGCAGGCAGGTAGCACGATCCGAGTCGCGATCCCTCAATATGACCTATGGCCGCAAGCTGCCTATGGAACACTGCTCTCCATCGGGTTCACCGTGCACAACGGGGGACCTTACGACCGTCGGGGCCGGACAGTAATGCGGGAGAGGCCCATGGTGGTGACGGCGGATCGGCATGGTGTGTCTGAGCTGATCGGTCACTGCCTGCGTCGCAACCGGCACGACGGGAACAGGGGGACCGCGAATGAGCAGTCAACCGATAATCGCTCTGACAGATGACGAGGAGCGTCATGTTGAGGATTAGGAACCTCACCAAAGCCAAGTTATGGGTGAAGCTCATTGCCGCCGGAATACCTCTGGCGCTGGTGGGTTACCTGGTCTGGCATTTCGTCGTCGTACCGTGGATCTCGTGTGGCCCCGATGTGGCGCGTGTCGAGGATCAGTGCATCGGCGTGACGGACGGGCGGGTTGCGTTGAGCAATGATCTGGCAGAGGTGCTCGACAAGATCTGGCAGGAGAACGAGCGCATCGAGCGGAACAATTCGGATGCAGAGGTGGTGAGCGTCGCTTACCTCGTACCCGTGCCGGATTCGACGGGCGACGACCTGCCGATCGAGTCACGATTGCGCCACGAACTCGAAGGTGCTCATATCGCCCAACTACAGGCGAACCGGACCCAGGAACTGGGTGATAAACCGCTGATCCGGCTATTGGTCGCCAATTCAGGCGACCAGTCGAGCAAATGGCAGGAGGTCGTACCGGACTTGCTGGACATGGTGACCTGAACGGAGCGGCTCGTCACCGTTGTGGCAACCGGCAATACCGTGAGCGCGACGCTGGAAGCCATTAAAGAACTGAGATCCCACGGGCTTCCCGTGGTGATGTCCCGGCTGGCCGGGGACAGCTTGACCACACCGGAGCAGGAGACAGCGGCGAATCCACTGGGG
>JBOHHD010000371.1:0-4331 GCA_050700515.1 Pseudonocardiaceae bacterium | reverse complement strand
GGAGCCGGGTTTCGGCTACACCTTGGGCAATTCGCTGCGGCGGACCTTGCTCTCGTCCATCCCCGGCGCGGCGGTCACCAGCATCCGTATCGACGGCGTGCTGCACGAGTTCACCACCGTGCCCGGTGTCAAGGAGGACGTCACCGACATCATCCTCAACCTCAAGGAGCTGGTGGTCAGCTCCGAGGAGGACGAGCCGGTGACGATGTACCTGCGCAAGCAGGGCCCCGGCGACGTCATGGCGGGGGACATCGTGCCGCCGACCGGTGTGACGGTGCACAACCCCGAGCTGCACATCGCCACCCTGAACGCCAAGGGCAAGCTGGAGATCGAACTGGTCGTCGAACGTGGTCGCGGTTATGTGCCTGCGGCCCAGAACAAGGCGTCGGGTGCCGAGATCGGCCGAATTCCGGTGGACTCCATCTACTCGCCGGTCCTGCGGGTGACCTACAAGGTCGAGGCGACCCGGGTCGAGCAGCGCACCGACTTCGACAAGCTGATCCTGGACGTGGAGACCAAGCCGTCGCTCACTCCGCGCGACGCCCTGGCCTCGGCAGGTCGTACGCTGGTTGAGCTGTTCGGGCTGGCCCGAGAGCTCAACGTGGAGGCCGAGGGCATCGAAATCGGGCCCTCGCCTGCCGAAGCGGACACGATCGCCGCGTTCGCGATGCCCATTGAGGACCTGGACCTCACCGTACGGTCCTACAACTGCCTCAAGCGGGAGGGCATCCACACCGTCGGGGAGCTGGTCAGCCGGAGCGAGGCGGACCTGCTGGACATCCGCAACTTCGGCGCCAAGTCCATCGACGAGGTGAAGCTGAAGCTGGCCAGCCTCGGGCTGCAGCTCAAGGACAGCCCGCCCGGATTCGACCCGTCGGTCGCGGCGGCGGACTACACCGTCGAGGGTTGGAGCGAAGCCAGCGACAACGGTGTCGACAACGGCACCGACGACGGGCAGGACTATGCAGAAACGGAGCAGCTGTAGATGCCTACGCCGACCAAGGGCGCCCGGCTCGGCGGGTCGCCGGCTCATGAGCGGCTGATGCTGGCCAATCTGGCCACCTCGCTGTTCACACACGGCCGGATCACCACCACCGTGACCAAGGCCAAGCGGCTCCGTCCGTTCGCCGAGCGGCTGATCACCAAGGCTCGCAAGGGCGACCTGCACAACCGTCGCGAGATCATGCGGGTGATCCGCGACAAGGACGTGGTGCACAAGCTCGTCGCCGAGATCGGTCCGCACTTCCTGGGCCGCCCGGGTGGTTACACCCGGATCGTCAAGACGATGCCCCGCAAGGGTGACAACGCCCCGATGGCGGTCATTGAGCTGGTCGCCGAGCGCCTGGTGGCGGCGGAAGCCGAGCAGGCCCGCGCTACCCGGTTCGCCAAGGATCAGCCGAAGCGGCCGGGCGCCCCAGCCGCGGCGCCCAGCACTGTGGAAACCACAGCCGCTGATGACATTCCCGCTACTGACACCGCGGTTGTCGATACCGCAGCTCCTGATACCGCAGCTCCTGATACCGCAGCCGCGGACACTGCGGTTTCCGACACCGAGGCTGCTACTCCTGAGGTTCCCGCCGCGGAGAGTTCCGCCGGGGAAGGGGCGACGGGTGGCGAAGCCGTACCGGAAGGTGGCTCACAGCCCGAGGCGTCTCCGGGCAAGGGCGAGTCCTGACCCTCAGCACGTCGCAGGAGCCCGCCGTTCCCGCCCGGGACAGCGGGCTCCTGCGCTATCGGCTCGACATCAGCTATGACGGGGCCGGCTTCTCCGGATGGGCTCGTCAGCCGTCCCGGCGCACCGTTCAAGGGGTGTTGGAGCAGGCACTGAGCACCCTGTTGCGTGCACCGGCGGCGTTGACCGTCGCTGGGCGCACCGACGCGGGTGTGCACGCCAGCGGTCAGGTCGTCCACCTCGATGTGCCGTCCGGCGCGCTAGCGCCCGAAGAGCTGACCCGCCGGCTTGCTCGGCTGTTGCCCGCCGACGTCCGGGTGCCCGCGGTGCGCGAGGTGCCGGATAGCTTCGATGCCCGCTTCTCCGCGCTGCGCCGCCACTACCGGTACCGAGTCTGTGATGCGCCGTGGGGGGTCGACCCGCTGCGCCGCCACGACACCCTCACCCACCCCCGCCGTCTCGATGTCGCGGTGATGAATGTGGCCAGTGCCCGACTGCTCGGCGAGCATGACTTCGCGGCATTCTGCCGCCGCCGCGAGGGCGCCACCACGGTGCGCACCCTCCAGCGTCTGGAGTGGACCCGCGATGAGCCGCACCTGCTGGTCGCCCACGTCACGGCCGACGCCTTCTGCCACTCCATGGTACGCAGCTTGGTGGGCGCTCTGCTGACGGTGGGGGAGGACCGACGTTCCCCTTGCTGGCCTGCTGAACTGCTGTGCCGCACCGAGCGCGCCAGTGAAGTCGCAGTGGCGCCCGCGCGTGGCCTCACGCTGGTCGGTGTGGATTACCCCGCCGACGACCAGTTGGCCGCCCGAGCCGAGCAGACTCGCGCGCTGCGCCGTACCTTCGTTCCGTGCCAGGAGGGCATGGCTGCCTTGGCCTCTGCAACACCACTCCGGGCGATTTCACGGGGCTCGACGATCTCAGAACAATCTTCGCGGTGCCACGACCAGTGACCGCAGGCAATGACTTGCCACGCCGCTTGCCGAACCCGGCCCTCGGCTGGGTCGATGACGTCAGAGGTACCTGCGCGGCTGCAGGTCGCGCCTGCTGCTTTGGCCGAGTTCCTCGGCGTCGGCGTCACTCGGCAGCCCCGCAGTAGCCGGGAGAGGTTCGCATGCAGTGTACCACGCCATGCTTGGGCCAGAACCACGACCGGGAACTCCGCTACCGCAGCCAGCCCGTCGGCGATCGCGGCCTGCTCCTCGGCAGCACGCTCGGCGGCCCGAGTGAGCCATACGGAGACCGGCGACCCGGCGGCCTGAATGACGGCCCGGATCGCACTCTCCACCTCAGCGGGAACGGAAATCGACAGCCTGCTCACACTCACGGGCTGACACTACCGTCGGTATTACTGAAGTAACACGGGTTCATCATCTTGCAGCTTCGGAGTTGTCTCTTGGGTGCTTGCTCGCCGCGATCCAGTACGGTGGCCTCGTCGGTGTGGCGCCTCATGCCCGAACCTGTCACTGATCTTGGCGGATACTGGTTCTTCGCGTGCGACACCCGTGGCCAGGGAGGAGCAGGTCCATGACATATCGCATCGTGGTGCTGGGCGCCGGCTACGCCGGCCTGGGCGCCGCCAAGCGGATCGCTCGCAGGCTGCGCCGTGCCGAGGTCACCGTCACGCTGGTCAATGCCACCGATCAGTTCGTGGAGCGGATCCGGCTGCATCAACTCGCCGCAGGCCAGTGCCTGCGCCCTCTTCCGCTGCATGATCTGCTGGCCGGCACCGGTGTCGAGCTCGTGGTGGCTCAGGTAACCGGCATTGACGTCGAACGCCAGACAGTGGCTCTGAACGCGCCACCGCACAGCCGGGGTTACGACACGTTGGTGTACGCGTTGGGTAGCCGGACAGATGTCGGCGCTGTGCCCGGGGTGGCCGAGAACTGCTTCACCATCGCGGAAGCCACCGAGGCCATGCGGTTGCAGTCGCGGGTGGCTCAGATCGCCAGGGCCGGCGGGCTCGTGACGGTCGTGGGTGGCGGGCTCACCGGGATCGAGGCTGCCGCGGAACTGGCCGAAACCCACGACCGGCTGCGCGTGCGGCTGGTCACCAGCGGGGAGTTCGGTGGCTGGCTGTCCGGGCGGGCGCGGCGATACCTGCGTTCGGCGTTCGACCGATTGGACATCGGGATCCACGAGCACACCACCGTCGTCGAGGCGCGCGGCGGCATCCTGGTGACCACCGGTGGGATTCCCCTTGGCACTGATGCGATCTTGTGGGCGGCGGGATTCCGAGTGTCACCGCTGGCGCAGGGGGTTGGGTTCGCCGTCGACCGGCGTGGCCGGATGATCGTCGACGACACGCTGCGTTCGGTGTCGCACCCGCAGGTGTACGGAATCGGCGACGCGGCAGCCGCGCCCATACGGGGCGGCACCGAGTCACGCATGTCCTGCCAGACCGGGCTGCCGATGGGCCAGCGCGTCGCGGACATCATCGCCCGCCGGCTGACCGGGAGTGAACCCCAGCCCTTGCGGCTGCGTTATGTGTGGATCAACATCAGTCTCGGTCGCCGCGACGGCATCACCCAGTTCACTCACGCCGACGACAGCCCGCGACGCGCGATCCTCACCGGCCCTGTCGCCGCCCGCTTCAAGGAGATCATCACCCGCAGCACGGTCACCGTCATGCGCCATCCCGGCCCGTACTTTCCCG
>JBOHHD010000370.1:0-8644 GCA_050700515.1 Pseudonocardiaceae bacterium | reverse complement strand
GCCTGGTCGCGCTAGCGCCGGATGGTGTCTACCACCGATCGAGTACTTTTCGAAGTTACTTCCATGGGATAGGGTGACCGAAGTCTCTGCGATCGACAAAAATGGTCCCTATATTACTATGGGAGTGCGGCCAGGGCCGGATTCGTGGTTCAGGCAGACATCATGTCTCTGGCGGCAGGAGGAGTTTTCTTTTGTGCTACACATGGCAGTGCATGGCCGTTGGCTGTCCGTGGATCCCGCAATTGTCTATTACGCGATTATCTTCTATAGAGATCATCCCGTCGCACGGCGCGAATTGAGTACCGACGCCGGCGTGGAACGTCTTCGGTCGGGTTCGTTTGACGTGTAGCGGAGCACGCCCGCTAATGATCGACGACGAAGGTCACGCCCTCCGGTGCCTTGGATCGCCGGGGGGCTAACCTGCCCCGGTGTCCAAACGCACGCGCCGCAAGAAGCCCGTCCGCCCGGCCACCCGCAAGCAGGTCAGGCCGACCCCGCCGCAGCGGCGGGCCGATCGCGACGAGCCCGACTTAATAAGCAACATCGCCACCGCCCTCGCCGATGAGCACCCGCTGGGCATGCTGGGGTTGGTCAGCGCTCTGTTGGCGGCGCTCGAACCACGCCGCCGCGGTCCGTTCGATCCGGAACCACAGTCCGAGTCGCCGTCGCGCGACGAGCTCGTGCAGAGTTTTCTCGACGTCGACCTGCCCGAGACGTCGGCGCTGCTGGCCGTCATCGCCGCGTTCTCCGGCGACGACATGCTGCGCCGCAGGGTCCACCATGAGATCTCCTCCCGGGCCGAAACCCTGCCGCGCTGGCTCGCCGAGCTCACCGACAGCGTGCCCACGGATCGGGCGCTGGAGATGGTGCACGTGCTGCGGGACGGCGACAACGTCGTGATCAGCACTCGGCTGCCGGGCGGTTACGAGATCACCGGGGTGGTCTACATCGACCACAACATGGGCACCCTGGTCAAAGATGCATTCGTGGTCCCGGGATCGACCGATGATCTGATCGGGCAGCTGCTCGCCATCGCCGATGACCCGGACACCGAGGCCCGCGACCTCGACGCTGCCGATGCCCGGGCCCGGATCACCGAGGCGATCCAGCTCAGCGCGATGAGCTTTCCGCCGGTGGAATCCGACACCTGGCCGGCTTGCCGACCGCTCATCGAGTGGATGATGGTCATGCTCCCCGAGGGGGGCACGGGCTACCAGCGCCCCGAGTGGGACGACACCGCACTGGCGGAGCTGAGCCAACGGTTCTTCGCCTCCCCACCCGGGGCAGGGCTCGACGACGCCGATCACCGGAGCTTGCTGGAGTCGCTGTTGTGGTTCGGTACAGGCTACGGACCGGGCGATCCGCTGCGCTGGAGTCCCACGGCAGTGGAGATCGTGCTCGCCGACTGGATCCCCCGCAAGATCGTTGCCGAGGCCGACTATCTGGCCAAGGCGCCGGACCTGCTGCGGGCGTTCATCCGGTTCTGCCATCGCGAGCGGGGCATCCGGGCCGAGCTCACCACCCAGACCCTCAAGGCCGTCGACGAGTACGAGTCGCGCTACCAGAAGCTGATCCGCTCGCCGAGACCGCAAGGCCCGGCCGCACTGCTGGCCGCGATGGGACTCGACGCCAAGGACGTTACCGAGGGCGGGCCAGGACCTGCTCGACGGTGACGCCGACCGGTGCCCACCTGACACCGGGAATTCCGGCCATGGGGGCATGGGGCGGTGCCGTCCAGTGCCACACCGCAGCAAAGCCGCGCTCGATCACGTCCCCGGGACCCGCGCCGAACCGTGGCACGCTCGGTGATCTTCGGGCAGAACTGTCGCAGCGTAGATCGGTACAGCACTAGCGAAGTACGGCCACGGCGTGGACCGGGAAGCTGCCCAGGCCGCGGACCGGAGCGGGCAGCGCGGTCAGCCGAGCGCCCTGGTCGGGCAGCCGGTCCAGGTTGGTCAGGTGCTCGATCAGCGGGATGCCGTTGCCGAGCGCAGTATGGTGCACCGGCCGGGTCGGGTCGTCGACGTTGTCGAGGTTCAGGGCGTCGACGCCGAGCACTGCCACGTTCGCGTCGACCATGGCCTCAGCGAAACCCCTCGTCAGATAGGGGCTTCCGGACAGGTACGCCGGAGTCGCCCAGTGCCGCGACCAGCCGGTGTGCACGAGCACCGCCTTGCCCCACAGCGCTCCTGGATCGTCGAGTACCTCGGGGCCGATCGCGGTCCGGCCACCGCTGCGGATCACCATGATGGGCACGTCCACCAGCCGCTCCAGCGGGAGCTGCGTCAGGTCGGCGCCCCCGGCATGGAAGTGGTACGGCGCGTCGAGGTACGTGCCGGTGTTGGCAACCATGTCGATGCGCCCGATGTGGAACGACACCCCGGTGGCCAGCTGCTGCGCCGATGTCTCCCGGGAGATGTAGGTGGAGATCACCGGTCCGGGTAGCCCGGGATAGGTGGTCATCTCGTGCTCGATCGGGTGGCTCAGCTCGACATACCGCGACGTCATGCCCTCGATCATGACATCCACTGACCTTGCCGCGTCTTATCGAGTTATTTCCCAGGTCAACACTTCGTTGAGTACGGTGGGCACGCTGCCTGCCACGTGGTGCTCGACCAGTCCGTCCCCGAGCACGATCAGCGCGGATGCGCGTTGGCGCCAGGCGGAGCAATCACGACTGAATCCCTCGAGCAGGATGGTGTCCACCCACTCATCGCTCACCCGGTGCCCGACCAGTGGGCCGTCCGCGCCCACAGCGGTGCGCTGGAACTGAAAACCGCGCCACTTGCAGTGGTCGAGTAGCCGCTTCGCGATCACCAGGTCGGAGTTGTCCGTATCGCTCACCGTGGCCTCCGGAAGGCCGCCGTGACAGCCCTAGCGCCTTCACGTATCACGATGACGGTGGCGGCCTGGCCTGCGGGACCACGGAAAGAAAGTGCCGTAGGATCTGTTTGGCTTTCGCTGTGAAGTTCCACCTTCACCTTCCCGCTGGGCTTGAGTAATGCAGTCTGTGCAGTGCCGAGCTGATGTTGTGGTGAGGCTGGCGGCAGCCACCTGCGCGCCGCACAGGGCGGGGTAACACCCCGAGTGCCGGTGCCGGGCTGCTGTTTCGATAGCGACGAGATGCAAAGCTCCGGTGCAGGTGTCGACAACTGATAACACAAGGGCAGCCTTGGTCATCAAGCTCCCCCGAGATCTTGTCCGACGGTTTCCGGTGGGAGAACCTGCAAGTCTCTCCGGTACCGGAGAGACTTGCGTCTGCGGAACAGTTGCCATCCCATGCCCAATGCGACCGCGCCCATTATGACGCCGTAGGCGCCAGCCAGTATGGGGATCAGACCCACCAGGTCAGCGAAGACCACTTCAACCATCTTCGGTTCCTCTCGCAGTAAACAAGCACGTGGCACGGGACAGGAGAGCTTTGAGAAGTCTTGGCCGGGACAAGCCGAAAGAGTCGGCGTGCATCCCCTTGCCGATAAACATCCTGGTCGGGGTGGATCTCGAGCGCGATGGCCCGGACGCGCCCTCGATGTGTCCTCCGTACGCACCCGCTGTTGGTAGGCTCAAGACCAACTGCACACTTGACCTGGGGAGTCACCGTGACGACGATCGTGCGCCGCTGGACGGGCCTTGAGGCTAAGGCTCTGCGTGCCGCCCTGCGGATGACGATCCATGACTTTGCTGGCTACCTCGGTATCGGCACGCGGACCATCGCCAAGTGGGAAGCGCGCGGCAGCGACATCGAACCAAGACCAC
Source organism: Pseudonocardiaceae bacterium (assembly GCA_050700515.1). Taxonomy (GTDB): domain Bacteria; phylum Actinomycetota; class Actinomycetes; order Mycobacteriales; family Pseudonocardiaceae. The sequence continues at coordinate 4,888 of JBOHHD010000370.1, read as the reverse complement.
AGACTCAAGCTATCCTGGACACGGCGCTAGCGAAGGCTTCCAGTGACGTCCAACTCCGCTTCGCCGCCGTAGTCAGCGACTCGCTCGCTAGCAAGACGACCGCTGTTAACGCTACGCCTAATGCCGGTCAATACGATGATGATGCGGATGACCAAGCGCCTTCGCTGCCAGTTCAACAAAGCAGCGTGCTGCTGCCGATCCTGGTCAACGGTCGCCAAATTTTACTGCCGCTGGACGTGGTCGCTGTAGCCGGGCGAGGATTGTCTTTGGCCGTGAAACTAGCCCCCTCGTTGAGTAGTCCGTTTCGACTCGAACTCACGCCGGCCGGCGCGGAGCGCGCCAATGAGCTTTACCTGCGGGGTCAAGGACTGTTAACCACCAACGAGAAACAGCGGATCGAAGCTGCCACTAATTTGCTGGACCGAGCACTTGACATCGATCCGTTCTTTACTCGGGCTCAATCCGCTCGTGGCTATGCTCGGTGGCGACAGTACTTCTCCGGGTGGGATACGGAACCATCGGCCCTGGAGCGAGCGCTCGGTGACGTCAATACAGCGCTGTGGCTCGACCCTGACTCGATCGGTGCCCATACCACTCTTATCCGCATCTGCTGGGATATGGGCTGGCATGAAAGGGCACTAGAGATCGGTAAAGCCATCCACGAGAAGAACCCCGACAGCCTGGACGCCACGCTCGCCTTCGCCCGGGCACTCAACAATGGTGGTATGGCCGAGGTGGCGCTGCCGCTGACCCTGACGGTCCTCCAGGTGGACCCCACCAACCCCACTGCCCTGAAGTTGCTCATCTGGAATCATCTGATGATCGGTGACTACCATTCGGCCTTGGAGACGGCTTGCCTTTACTTGCCCACCTATCCGAAGGACTCCAATACACGGTGGGCAGTCGCATTGGCTCATCTCGACAACGGAGATGTCTACACAGCTATCCATACCGCCCAAGACGCCGTCGCTGTGGATCCTGATGATGTCACGGCCGGTAATCTGCTGGGTTACTTGCACCGGCTTAATGGTGACGGGGTTGCCGCACAGGATGCCTGGTCGGTGGTAATCGAGCACATCGCCGCACGTGTGGAGAAAGGCCATCGCCCCAACCTACGAGTGCAATCATGGCTGGCGAACGTCGAGGCGTGCTTAGGTCGCACCGAGCGAGCCCGTGCGAAGATCGACCGACTGACGGAGGCGGAGCCCCACAACGGGTACCTCAAGTACCGACTTACTCATGTTCTCGCGGAGCTTGGCGACACTGAAGCAGCTATCCGTAGCCTACGAGAGGCTATACAGGACGGCTTCCTCTCGGCGCAGCTACTGCTGCACGAAGAGCATTTGGGCATCTCCAGTCTTATTGATCTAGCGGAGTACGGCCAAGTCAAGTTCGCCCTCCAGCAGAACGTCGAGCGGACAAAGGGCAAATACACTCCGCATGCCTGACTTTAACGGAACAGAACGAACAAGCCTTCGTAGTCAGGATAACTACGACCCAGAGAACGACGAATGGAGACGGGGTAGATGGAACTCGCCAAGAGTGATCGTGGTTGGATGTCGGGCACCGTGGGCGAGGATGTCGTGACGATCGGCGATCCCCGACTTAAGGCCGAGACCAACGCTATCGACGACGTCCAGCAAGTTGGTGGCCTGCTTTCGCGCATGGTGAGTCGACTACGCGAGTTGAATGGTGCCGGTCTGGCCGCTCCACAGCTGGGCGCCTCGGTCAAGGTGATCGTGGTCGAGGTCAGGAAGACCGATGTGTTCCCCGACCGCCCGACATCTCCACTGTTGCAGATGATCAATCCAGTGATCGTGGAGCGGTCGGAGACGATCGAGACCGGTTGGGAAGGCTGCTTCAGTGTGCCCGGGCTCCTGGGTCTGGTGCCCCGAGCCGAGACCATCACCGTTGAGTACACCTCAACGGAGGGTACCCGTACTACGGAGCGATACTCCGGATATGTGGCCAGGGTGATCCAACACGAAATAGATCACCTGGATGGCGTCGAGTTCGTCGACCGGATGACGTCCCTGGAAAGCCTGACGACAGTGACAAATTACCTTGATTTTCATCGGTGATTGCCCAGCTCTCGTCATGAAGAGCTGATAATCGAAATGCGAGCTGCCCAGCGCCGAATCCGCGCAGCCCGGCCTGATCGGCCTCACCGGTGCCACGCTGCTCGGGGCGGACCTTTGTCAGCAGATTTACGAGCTTTTGCCGCCCGAATCCACACCAGCGCATAACCCCATCAGTCCGCTCCGACCCCTGCGGCGGACGGTTCCCGCAGCTGGGCCATGACGGTGGCGGTGTCCATCCACACGTTCTCCCGGCTGATGCGTCCGGCGCGGAACTCGAATACGTGCAGCATCCGGAAGCTGATCTGCCGTCCGTCACCGGCGATGCCGGCGAAGCTGCCGAGAACGCTCGCCACGCACTCGTGCTCGACGACGCAGAAGCTGTCGCCGTAGTAACGGCGGAGCTCCCGTAGCTCGTCGGTGTGTACCTGCTGCAGCAATTGTTCGTAGCGCTGCCGGGCAGCTGCCCGGCCGTACAGCGGACCACCGGGAGCACCGACGACGTCATGCTCGACGTCGTCGGTGTACACCGCCACCGCCGCGTCGAGATCACCGATCTTTTCCGTGGCGATGTGCGCGTCGATCAGCGCTCCCATCTCGTCCTGGGTCATGCCCACTCCTTCGTCAGGTTGCCTGACGGCATCTGTAAGGTAACCTGACGATCGTGTCAACGCAGTGGTCGGTCCGCATCCTCGGCTTGATGCAGTTCGCGCTCGAGTCCGGAATGTCCGAGGCAACGGCGGAGGTGGTGGCGCGACATCCCCAGCTGCGACCGGCGCACCTGCAGGTATTCCGCCGCGGGCCGCTCGACGCGGTCCGGATCACCCAGCTCGCTGCCCGCTCGGGCATGACCAAGCAGTCGATGCACGAACTGGTCGGCCACCTGGAACGGCACGGATACGTTCGGCGGGAGCCGGATCCCGCCGACTCACGGGCGCTGCGGGTGCGTCTGACCTCGCGGGGGCAGGCGCTGGAAGGGCAGTTGCGGGCGGCGTCGGCCCGGGTGCACCTCCAATGGCGCGACCAGTTGGGGTCGGAGCGATTCGCCACGTTGTGGTCCGCGCTGCAAGAGATAACCGGCCGGGACGATCCGCTGCCGGATCCGGCCGAACTGGCCCGGCAGGCCAGCAATGCATCGAATGGGTGAGTCTCGGAAGATCTCCGCTCAGCGGAGCACGGCTACGGCGATGACCAAGGTCATGCCGTCGTCCACTGGTCGGTCTCGGCGAGCCGTACCCCGCACCATGCGCAGAACAGCTGCCGCGGATCCGTCGGCTGCTGGTGTTCGCAAACCCGGCGGGCGAGGAAGGTACGGACCGCGTGCACCGCGACGGTCAGCGCACGCGCCACGTCGTAGCGGCCGGCCGGGCTGGTGAGCTCGTCATCCTCGCCGTCGGCGATGTCCAGCGTGGTCCGCTCGGCGGGCAGCTCCCACGGATCGGCACTGGGATCCTCGTCCGGCGCGATGGTGACGCGGTAGTACCCATGGCGCTCGCGCAGGTAGAAGCCACGCCCATCGACGTTCCCGGTGATGACGAACGGCGCCGCGACCACCTGCCACCGCGCCGTGACGCCGAGCTGTTCGGCCTGCTGCGCGAGTTCCGCCTCCTCGGACCGAAGCCCCGCGTCCAGGTTCAGACTGTCGAGCTCTCCCTCGAACTCCTTCCATGCCTGTTGCCGCTCTTCGGGGGTCAGCTGGCAGCCACACGAGAACCCACCGTCGTGCAGCTCGGCGTTGGCGGGCTTCGGATGGCAGCCGCAGGGGCAGTCCGCAGCCTTGCCCGGATTCCGCAGCGACGGGCCGGCGCACACCGCGGCGAGGCGGGCCGGGCGCCGCTCGGCATCCCGACGATCATGCTCCGCACGCCAGGCTGCGGCTTCCTCAGCACGGCGGGCCAGCTCCTGCGGGGACGGTGGCAGGAGCTGGCGTCGGCGGGGAGGATGCACAGCCACGTCGGCAAGGATGGACCCTGCACCCCGGCCGGCACACCCCGTTTTTCGGATTGGGCTTTCGGATTAGGTTGTGAGCGAGAACCTTCCCACTTCGCGACAACGGCTGACGGACGGCGCCTTCACCAGGATGCCGTCATGTGAAAAGCTGAGACAACATGGCTGGGCGTTACGCGCGGATGAGCTGCGCGTGGGTAAGCGTCGTCTCCAGGCGGCGCAGCTTGCCGGAGACATCGCAGCGTTGGATCAATGGTGACGGCGCCAGCCTTCTCCCGGGCATTCTCCGGCCTCGATACTCGGTGTGGCTTTGCTGAGAAAACCTGCGGCGAGAGATACAACACCACCAGTTGTTATCCGACGGAAGTAGCCCACCGATTGAGAGCTTGAGCTGCTATATCGTTAAATTTTTCGAAGTATCGCAAGTGCGTGCGGCGCAGTGCATCTTTGGACTCGGCGTTGAGAACAACGACTTCGATGCTGGGTCTGTCTAAGTAGTTAGCTTCAGCGTCGAGTCGCGCTGTCAACGCGGATCGGGCATCTTCGAAATGCTGCATCTCCACTATGGTGCTTGACTTTCGGTCAAACACGATCAAGTAGCGCGACATCATACGATCCCCATATTTGTTCTCTCCGCCAGGTGGAGCAGTATAGACCTCAACGCGTCTTCTTGTCTAGCTATGCTTAGCCGCGCATCAACTACCATGCTTCCGAGTTGCGGTAATGCTTGATTTACTGTATTTCGAAGGTCTGAGATTCCTGGCTGCTTGCAACTGGGAAAAATTCATCTGATGACGCGGCTCCGGCGCCTCTTGTCTTGTATGAAAACCGGAAACGGCATGGACGCGACAATACCTCTGAGC
>JBOHHD010000369.1:0-3733 GCA_050700515.1 Pseudonocardiaceae bacterium | reverse complement strand
TGGACGGGGCCAGCCACCCCGAGGAGCTGGTCGAGGAGGCTGCACGGCTCGGTCTGGAGGCCCTCGCGATCACCGATCATGACGGCATGTACGGGGTGGTGCGCTTCGCGCAGGCGGCCCGCGAGCTGGGCGTCAGCACCGTGTTCGGGGCCGAGCTCAGCCTCGATCTCACCGCGCCGCAGAACGGGATGCCCGACCCCGAGGGTGCGCATCTGCTGGTGCTGGCCCGCGATCCGGAGGGCTACCGCCGGCTGTCCCGGACGATCAGCGATGCCCAGCTCGCGGGGAAGGAGAAGGGCCGACCGGTCTATGACCTGGACGCGGTGGCCGCCGCCGCGGGCGGACACTGGGTGGTGCTCACCGGTTGTCGCAAGGGATCGGTGCGCCAGGCCTTGGCTCGGGATGGCCCGGCTGCCGCGGCCACTGAACTACGCCGTCTGATCAGCTTGTTCGGCTCCGACCACGTTGTCGTCGAACTCACCGCCAACGGCCTGCCGGACGACACCGAGCGCAACGACGCGCTTGTCGCGCTGGCGACGGCCCACGGGCTGGACACCGTCGCCACCACTGCCGCGCACTACGCCACCCCGTCCCGGCACCGGCTGGCCACCGCGCTCGCCGCGATCCGCGCCCGGCGCAGCCTGGCGGAGATGGACGGCTGGCTGCCTGCCGCGGCAACGGCGCACCTGCGCTCCGGTACGGAGATGGCCGCCCGGTTCGCCCGCTGGTCAGGGGCCGTGGCGCGGGCTGCCGCGCTGGGCCGGGCATGCGCTTTCGACCTGAACCTGGTGGCGCCGGACCTGCCGCCGTTCGCCGTTCCGGTCGGCTACACCGAGGCCGGCTGGCTGCGCGAGCTCACCTGGCTCGGCGCGACCACCCGCTACGGCAGCTATGACGAGCGTCCCGGCGCCTACCACCAGATCGAGCACGAGCTGGCCGTCATCGAGGAGAAGAACTTCCCCGGGTACTTCCTCATCGTGCACGACATCGTCCGGTTCTGCCGCCAGGGCGACATCTTCTGCCAGGGTCGGGGCTCGGCGGCGAACTCGGCGGTCTGCTACGCGCTGGGCATCACCAACGTCGACGCGGTGGCGATGGACCTGCTCTTCGAGCGGTTCCTCGCCCCGGATCGGGACGGCTATCCCGACATCGACCTGGACATCGAGTCCGACCGCCGGGAGGAGGCCATCCAGTACGTCTACCGCAGATACGGCCGCGACCGCGCCGCCCAGGTCGCCAACGTGATCACCTACCGGGCCCGCTCGGCCGTGCGGGACGTGGCCCGGGCGCTGGGCTACCCGATCGGCACCCAGAACGCCTGGAGCAGGCAGATCGACGGATGGGGATCACTGCCGAAAGGCGAGGGTTCCACCCCGCAAGCGGAGCTGGCCGAGATTCCCGAGCCGGTGCTGGCGCTGGCTACTGAACTGGAGGGGTTCCCCCGGCATCTGGGCATCCACTCCGGCGGCATGGTGATCTGCTCCCGCCCGGTCGCCGAGGTCTGCCCGGTGGAATGGGCGCGAAAGGACAACCGCTCGGTGGTGCAGTGGGACAAGGACGACTGCGCGGCGGCCGGTCTGGTCAAGTTCGACCTGCTCGGGTTGGGGATGCTTTCCGCGCTGCATTACGCGGTCGATCTGGTGGCCCACCACCACCGACACCGGGTGCGGCTGGCCGACCTGCACCCCACCGACCCGGCCGTTTACGACATGCTCGCCCGGGCCGACACGGTCGGGGTGTTCCAGGTGGAGTCCCGCGCGCAGATGGCCACCCTGCCCCGGCTGAAACCGCGCTGCTTCTACGACTTGGTGGTCGAGGTGGCGCTGATCCGCCCCGGCCCGATCCAGGGCGGTTCGGTGCACCCTTATATCCGGCGCCGTAACGGCCAGGAATCATGGGACTACGACCACCCCCGGCTGGTCAATGCGCTGCGCAAGACGCTGGGTGTGCCGCTGTTCCAGGAACAGCTCATGCAGCTGGCCATCGATGTCGCCGACTTCTCCGCCGCCGAGGCCGACGAACTGCGCCGCGCGATGGGTGCGAAACGGTCCACCGAACGGATGGGACGGCTGCGCGCGCGGTTGTTCGACGGAATGGCGCGAAACGGGATCACCGGCGAGCTCGCCGAGCGGATCTACGCCAAGCTGCTGGCATTCGCCGACTACGGTTTCCCGGAGAGCCACTCGATCAGCTTCGCCGCGCTGGTCTATTACAGCGCCTGGTTCAAGTGCCACTATCCGGCGGCGTTCTGCGCCGCATTGCTGCGCGCCCAGCCGATGGGTTTCTATTCCCCGCAGTCACTGATCGCCGACGCCCGGCGGCACGGCGTTATCGTCCGGGGCCCGGACATCAACGAGAGCGGGGTGCATGCCGGGTTGGAACCGGCTGCCGAGGGCGTTCCGGGGCAGGCGTTGCGGTTGGGACTGGCCACGGTGCGCACGGTGGGCGAGCCGCTGGCCACCCGGCTGGTCGAGCAGCGCCGAGCCCGCGGCCGCTACCGCAGCATCGCCGACGTCGCGCACCGGGTGGGGCTGAGCACCGCCCAGGCCGAGGCGCTGGCCACCGGTGGGGCGTTCGACCAGTTCTCCCCGCACCGCCGCCGAGCGCTCTGGGCCGCCGGTGCGGTGGCCGTCGAGCGACCGGACCGGCTGCCCGGCACCGCGGTGGGGGTCACCGCGCCCGCGCTGCCCGGGATGAGCGGGCTGGAGCAAGCCGCCGCTGATGTCTGGGCCACCGGCGTCTCACCCGGCAGCTTCCCCACCCAGTTCCTGCGGGCCGAGCTGGCCGCTCTCGGCGTGGTGTGCGCCGCTGAGCTGAGGAAACACAGCGACGGGCAGCGGGTGCGGGTTGCCGGTGCGGTGACGCATCGGCAACGCCCGGCCACCGCGGGCGGGGTCACCTTCCTCAACCTGGAGGACGAGACCGGCATGGTGAACGTCATCTGCTCGCCCGGCTTCTGGGTCCGCTACCGCACGGTGGTGCGGGCCTGCCCGGCGCTGGTGGTGCGCGGCCGGTTGCAGATCACCGAGGGGGTGATCAACCTGCTCGCCGAGCACGCCGCGCCCCTGGACCTGCGGGTGCGCTCGGACTCGCGCGACTTCCGGTGAGCAGGCCGCACCGGATCACCCCCAACGCCGACCGGACGCGCTTACCGCCCGGGCATGATTGGATACCGGCGTGCGCGGCGGAGTGGAACTAACGGCGTACCTGGTCAATGAATCACGGGCGCGACGCGGTGACCTCGCCCGGGACCGGATGGCACAGGACTGGATCCCGGCGACCGAACGTCCCGCCGTTCGCGCGCTGTGGGACGATTTCGCCGAGACCGTGTATCCCCATGACGACCTGGTCGTCTCGTTACGGGGACGGTTCGTGCTCGACACGCTCAGCACGTCGTTGGTCCAGCACCCCGACACCGTGCTGGTGGTGTGCGGGGCCGGGTTCTCCTCCTACCCGTGGCTGCTCCCGTTCCCGGCCGCGCTGGAGGTCGATCTGCCGGACATCATCTCGGCCAAGCGGCAACGAGCTGCGCACCTGGCGGCCACCGGGATCGTCGAGGAGCGCAACGTCGAGTACCTCGCGCTCGACCTGGGCACCACCGGGGGACGCCGGGAGCTCGTCGAACGGGTGCGCACGCTGGCGGGCGGGCGGCCGGTCGCCCTGGTGGCTGAAGGGCTGGTCTTCTACCTCTCTCCGGACGCCGCGCGGGCCACGGCGAGCCTGGGGGCAGGCC
>JBOHHD010000368.1:0-2695 GCA_050700515.1 Pseudonocardiaceae bacterium | reverse complement strand
GAGTACGATGTGGCGCCTTCTCCGCCAAGAGATCGAGGGCTCTTGTGATCACAGCAGTCGCCCCCATTGTCATGCCAAGGTCAAGATAACAAGCGCCTTCCTGGGCCGCGACTTCGACCTCGTCAACATAGGAAATCCACAACGGCTCTTCCAACTGACCAGCGTTGTTAAACGCCTCGCGCATCTCATCGATGCTGCGCAGACAATCTTCAGTGTGACGTAGGCCAGCATGGGCACGGGCAAGTCGAGCGCTCAGCATCGTCTTGGTGAGCGGCGTCAAGCTGCCGTTGCCGACGCTAGAAGCTGTCTGCGCTAAGGACAGGGCAGAGCCAAGCAGCCCGCGATAGGTCTCTTGAAGGCTCATATAAGCAAGCGAGCTGGCGGCAAGCGATGATTGCTGGGTTTCATGCGCAGCATAGATTGCTGTCGTTAAATAACGGCGAGTAGCAGCGTAACGATTTGCATCAAGCGCCAACCAGCCCGCCATCTGGCTCAGCTGCCCATAGACAGCCAGGATATTTTCAGGCTCCCGTTTAGCATCGACACCGAGCCGTGTGACATACCGCGAAAACGGCAGATAAAGCACATCGCCACCAAGCTCGTCATCCAGCTCCAAAAAGAGTTTGAGCAGTATCTCCGCGCGCTCGACGCGCGACGCGCCCGCAAAGGTCGAGATACCAACGCCTCGGACCTCGCCGCCGCCGATCGGGAATCGATCATCGGTCAGGTCATTCAGTAGAATTGCTAATTCAAGACTGCTGTGGGCGCCAGTTTGATCGATCGAGCCACCATTCAAGTTCGACTCCGCTAAGACAGTAGCGGTGACGCCCTGATCCTGCTCCCGTTCATCGGGAGCAAAGCCCGAATCTCGCATCGCATCACTTGTCGCCAGTTCGTCCAGGAGTGTGCTGAGCCCGCCGCTCGCCACGGTGCCGGCGTTGAGGGGGACAAGCACCAGTCGACCATTGATCATGACGGGCAACATCGCACCTTGGGCGGGCGGCCCTGCTGGGACGGGTTCAGGCGCGATAGCGCGCGTCGCGGCGGTGAACCGGGCTTTCACTTCATCAGAGGCTCGCGATAAGGCGGTATCTAGCACCTCTTGCATGTGCGGCAGCGGGGTGATGTCGGCCAGCCGCTCTTCCCAGGTGTTGACCGTCCGCGCAGCCACCCCAAGCTGGGCGGCGAAATCACGGATGCTCAGCCGCAGCGCCGACCGCAACAGCTTGGCTTCACGACCGGTCCAACGCCCCACGACGGTCATGGACACCACTCCCCCTCGGTCAGCAACATCGCACGCAGCGTAGCCCCGGGCGACCGCATCGGGGCCGCACCACCACGTCGTCAGCGGATCATTCCCGCCGGACCCCGAGATGGGCAGGCTTTCCCCCACGGCTCCGGCGGTGGCACCAGCCGAGGCCGACGCAAACCCCACCGATCACGAAAGGGTTTCGCCATGCCCACGAAAGGCCAGGTCCGGTTCGGGGCCACAGCAGGATTCATCACGATGACCTGCGCGTCCGACGGCCGGCATCATCTCGTCAGCGACCACGCCTCGACCACCGGGCTGAGCGCAGGCCACGGCACATACGCAGCGGCCTGCGGCCACGTCGTGGTGGCCGCTTCCATGGTCACCCCGCCGGGGCCGACCTGCCTAAATTGCGAGACAGCGCTGCACCGCATGACCACGAACCCCATCACCACCGGCAGCGCCAGACATTCTCCCCGTCGCCTCCGCCATGTGGTGTCATGGCTGCTCCGTCGACGCACCCGACCAGCACACTCACGGTCCGCGGTCGCCGCTGCGACGCCCGCACACCGGGCGGGATGAACCGTGGTGGTGTGGTACGTGGCATCCCTCGCCGACGGCGAGACACACCTGGCGGAGCCCATGCCGCACGAGGACCTCGTCACCGCGCAGTGTGATGGCAGGCAATTCCGGCCCCTCGCGGCCCTGCCCGGTAAACCATATGACCCAGCACAGATCTGCCCGGCCTGCCAGCCACGCCAGAATCCCCAATGAACGTCTGACCAGGTCAAACCCGTGCCATAAGCGCTATCACTCCTCAGCCGGAACGACCATGATGATCTTACAGTTGATCGGTGTGCCGGAGCGCTCGATTCGAGCGTCGGCGGTGAGCAGCGCGGTTGCGTGCCGCTCGGCGGCGGCGACATAGATCGCGTCGGCGTAGCGCAGCGACCCGGACGCGAGCGTCCAGGCCCGGTGCACGTCAACCCAGGGTGTGGCTTCGATCAGGATCTCGAACGACTCCACGTCCTGGAGCGCCGAGCGGAGATCGGCGCTCCGAAAAGGATGATGGGGCCGATTCGCGGCCGCGTCGAGCCCGGACATCACCTCGACCGCGAAGTGTCCGGGCGCGAGGTGGGGCTCGGCCGCCGGCTGGGCGGCCAGCGCATCGCGGGCCGCGATCCCCCGCGGTCCAGGATCGGCGACGGCGTCAATGATGAGCGATGCGTCGACGATCACCTCGACGGCCGGTCGACCAGCTGGCCGGCCCGCTCACTGTGCCCCTCGGCGATGGCATCAAGTACCCCTTGCCGCTCCTCTACCGGCACCGCAAGCCGACCGCACAGCAGCTCGGGTGATCCATGGCCTTAGTGGATGTCTCGCGATCGAGACCCGAGTCTGCGCTGTCACCGTCCGTTGTGATCTAGTAGCGCAGTGAGAGCTAGC